>JACQZO010000001.1 GCA_016207805.1 Candidatus Abawacabacteria bacterium
AGATGATTGGAGAAGGAGAAGGTTGTATGCATACCGAGAGGATCTTTGTCCTATGACAACAAGCTTCTCCTCTCCTTCCCCAATCTTACTTTCTCACCAACAAGATGTCATTTCTTCTTGGCTCTTCCTGTATATGACAATTGCGGGGGAGTTGATCACCCAGCGGATGGGTCACACTTTGTTAGCTCAGACTCTTTTTTTGACTAACCAAGCATTACCACTTATAGTAACGCGTTAATTTATTCTCTATGAGCACAAAAAGACTTCTTTCATTGGCAGCTGTCACATTTAGTTTGGCAATAGAAAATAGTGGGTGTCACGCAACTAGAGAAAATGTCGCTGAAACAATTAATACTCCCCAAACAGCAACAAATAAGTTAAGGTCATTTCTCCATCAGATGTCAGGCCCCAAACGAGTGGCATTGTCAGCTTTGGTCCGAATTATTGAAAGCAGATTGAATAGTAGACAATTAGGGACATATACATTTCTCGATCGAGTGGAAACAGACAAGAGAATTCTCAGACAATTAGCCGTAGAGTTGGCTCATGGCCAAGGGGGTCTGAGTGGCAATGATATTGGTAAGGTTTGTGATATCTACATTACCATGCTCAATCAGCTTGAACTACCATGTTCACCACTAGCAGCTGATGGTTGTCTTGGTGAATATGCCATTGCCAGAGAACGTGGCCTGCATAGATTAAAAATCATGATCAGTACATATTAAGTTCTGGAGCATTGACTGCATTTTCAGGCGCGGGTATTGTGCTTACTCTGCAATTATTGCTGAGTTTTGGTCGTTCTACTTATGATTAATTAATATATGTATGTCTCTCAAAGAAGGATTGCCCAGAAGATTAGAAATTCATGATATTGATATAGTTGATGTTGGCACTTTAAGGAAGATCCGCTCACCAGATGATTTATCTCCATACGCTGATAGAGAGAGACTTGCAGCAATTTTAGATGAACGAAAGACAGATTCAGGCAAAGCAGCCATCAAGTAATATCTCGGAATATTTACCCAGCAAGAATTAGAAAAATAGATTGTTGATGCCTAACAATCTATTTTTCGGTTATCCAAAATTCTGAATTCAGCATTCTGCATTCAGAATTCATTAAATATCAATATCTTTCGCAAACTCAGCATTCATCTGAATGAACTTTTTGCGTGGGAGTACTTCTTCCCCCATCAGAGTTTCAAATACTGTATTCGCTCTTTCGGCGTCCTCTACATGGACCTTGAGAAATGTGCGACGTTCAGGATCCATGGTAGTTTCCCACAATTGCTCTGAGTTCATTTCTCCTAGACCTTTATAGCGTTGAATATTGGCTGAATCGATATTTTCTGAGGCACGGATGCGGTCTTTTTCTTCGTCACTATGTACGTACCACGTCTTTTTGCCTTTGCTCAATTTGAATAGAGGAGGTTGGGCAATGTGAATATGACCATTTTCTACCAGTTTAGGAAAATAGCGAAAAAAGAACGTCAGCAGTAAAGTGCGGATATGAGCACCATCCACATCGGCATCAGTCATGATTACCACTCGCTGATAACGAAGTTTAGTGATATCAAAACTTTCACCAATGCCACAACCGAGGGCAATTACCAGAGCTTTGATTTCACTGAAGGCAAGCATTTTATCTAAACGTGCACGCTCTACATTCAAGATTTTACCACGTAAAGGTAAAATCGCTTGAAAATCACGATCACGGCCCTGCTTAGCAGTACCACCTGCAGAATCTCCCTCTACTAGATAAATCTCACTACGAGAGCGATCTTTGGTAGAACAGTCAGCCAACTTTCCTGGTAAAGTCATACCTTCCAAAGCACCTTTGCGCACCACTGCTTCACGGGCAGCACGAGCAGCGAGGCGGGCACGAGCAGCTAAACATGATTTTCCTACAATTGACTTAGCATTTTGGGGATTTTCTCCTAAATATTCACTGAACTTATCACCAAACAATGTTTCAACTGCAGTACGAACTTCGACATTCGTCAGCTTTCCTTTGGTCTGGCCTTCAAATTGAGGATTGGGCAATTTAACAGAAACAATCGCAACTAAACCTTCACGAACATCATCACCAGTTAAATTTTCATCTTTCTCTTTCAAAATTTCCTGCTTGCGGGCAAAGGAATTGATGACACGAGTGAGTGCAGAACGTAAACCAACTAAGTGCATACCACCATCAGCCGTGAAAATATTATTGGCAAAAGAAAATACACTTTCCTGAAAAGCTTCTGTATAGGATAAAGCGACTTCAACGGTGACATCATCCAACTGTTTTTCAAAATAAAAGACATCATCTACCAAAGGTTTGCGACCTAATACTAATTGGCTTACATAAGACTTAATACCATTTTCAAAAAAGTACTTACGCTTTTGATTATTTCTTTTATCCCAAAAGGTGATAGTAAGTGCTCTAGTTAGATACGCTTGCTGCTTGAGACGCAACATGATGCGCTCAAAATCAAACTCTGTTACTTGCATGATAGAACCATCAGGAATGAAAGAAATTTCAGTGCCAGTAGGATGATTATCAGGATCATCACTCACCGACATGTCCATAGTAGGTACTCCCTTACTATATTCTTGATGATAGATTTTTCCATTACGAAATACCCGCGCTACCATTTTTGTCGATAAGGCATTAACACATGATATACCTACGCCATGAAGACCACCGGATACTTTATAGGCTTGATTTTCAAACTTACCACCAGCATGCAAAGTACAAATAACAGTTTCCAATGTAGGACGGCCAGTTTTGGGATGAATATCAGTAGGAATACCACGCCCATTATCAAGCACCATCAAACTCCCATCCTCATTAATAGTGACATTAATAAGATCACAAAATCCGCCCATCGCTTCATCCACTGAATTATTCACTAATTCCCAGACTAATTGATGCAAACCAGTACTATCAGTAGAACCAATGTACATACCAGGACGCTTGCGCACAGGATCCAACCCTTCTAACACTTGAATATGCTCGGCAGTATACCCTTTATTTGGTTGTAGTTCAGACATAAGAAAAAAGCTGCTTAAAAGCGAGAAGAATATAGCATATTCAGAGCTAAGAGCGAAGAGCTGAGAGCTAAGATGGTTTGGTTTTGTTAAGATTTATTTTAGTTGTTATGCTTGTCTTGCAAAGTATTTTTATGACTTCATGCACCAACGATAAGTAATGGCCATAATCACCTGGTACTATTTGGCTATTCTGCAAGACCTTTAGCCAGTGCTCTGACTCATGTGCTTCTTTTAAGGCAATATCAATTTTGCATAAAAATTCTTTCTTACTATGAGCACCAATAGCTTCGGCAATATTTGCTGCAATACTATTTGCGCTGCGAATTAATTGATCAGAAAAGTTGAATTCTCTTTTTTGCTTCAATCTCTGACATAAAATAGCTATTTCAACACCAAATAATAAACTTTTCTCATAAGCAATACTTCGCTTCATCATAATTGGTTAACTACTCATGAGTATAGTAAACAAATTATGAAACTTTCCTCCCCCATATCTTAGCGCTCAGCTCTTAGCTCTATAAAAAGTGGTACTTAAATGCATCTTCCAGAAAACCTTGGGTCACAGCAAATCCCTGCCTTTCTAGTTCATTTTCCTTGTTTTCCAAAGATACTAATACTTGATGAATCAATTGATCATTGGCATCCACTTTTAGCGAGCATTCTCGACAACGAAAGCCTTCATAGGTATGTATCTTACTTCCTACAGTTTCTTTCACTAGGGGCTGGGCACAATTGAGACAATGAGAAAGATTAATGCCGAAGCCAGACAAAAAAAGCAATTGCCATAAAAAGTTTAGCCACCAATATTGAGGGTCCCCATGATCTTTCCCTTGCATTAAAAAATCTCGCAATAAAAAGTAGAGCTCAGGATGAGGATCATGTTCTTTCGTTGCTTTATAAAGAGCTCGAGCGGCTCTTTCAGCGAATTGCCAATGAGCTAAAGAAGTACGGAGATAGGGGAACCAAGTAATTAATTGGGCCTGAATTAAGGTAGGTAATTGTGATTTATTAGTTAGTTCAAAATTAGCCTCAATGAACAAATCAACAATACCGCTGGTCTTGCTTTTTACTTTTCTGACCCCTTTGGCAATAAATTGTGTCTTGCCTAACTCTTTACTAAAAACAGTAACGATTTTGTCAGCTTCATGAAAATTGGTGATCTTGATAATAATGCCCTGAATAGTTTGAGAAAACATGCAAAAGTACTACTTATGTTTGAAAGGCCAAGAAAACCATACCAATACAGAGTATCACAAAAGCAAACAATTTCACGGCCAATCGCTCCTCATGAAAATAAAAATTACCAGCAAGAATAGTAAATAAAGCCGAGGCACAGCGCTTACCAGTTACTATAATAGAGGCAGGTGCCAAGGTGTAAGCAAAAGAATCTAAAATACCGCCGAAAGCAAAGCTGAGTGATTGGGTGACAAACAGTTTTTCTTTGTACAATCTCAATGGATGATGATGCCTATGATGTTTACACAACCAAGTAACAAATGCCATCACAAAGATGCCGCTCACCAACTGATGAGCAGCTACTGAATTATAGTAGGTGATAGCATGCTTATATAGAGTAATTGCCAAGGCTGCATTGATAGTAGCAGCAATCACCCAGCCCACGCCCTTTCTAGTAAAACCATGCTGCTTATACAGCAAAAATAAAGTCATGATAATAAAAAGTATGCCCACATATTGTAATGGCTGAATATCATAGCCCAACAAAGCATCACAAATCAGCAAAATAGGCACAGTACCCATGCGCAAAAATCCCCATGTGCTACGATCAGATTTAATAGTAGCCTTACCAGCCAACCAAATATGTAAAGCTTCAGAGCCCATTTGTAATAGCCAAAAAGGCAATGAGTAAATACTAAAGCGGAAATCTCCTTGCCAAAGAACTAACAGTATAAAAAGCAGAAAACCGCCAAAGTGATTCAAGAAAGCCATGGTATAAATATCCTCACGGCGGTGAGAGACTTCATATTTGCCAATACTTGAACCAATCTCAAGAAAGAAAGTACCAACAGTAGTAAGGAGCAAGCCAAACATAGAAAATGCAGGAGAAATTCAAAGACAGAGGAATTCTAACGAAAGAGGAAGAAAGCAGCAATAAAATTGGCAGGAGGCACAAAAGACGAGATCATGAAGACAAAGACGAATACTAAGACGAAGACCGAAAGCCCCCTGTCTTTGTCTTAGTATTCGTCTTCGTCTTTTATGATCTCAAGCCTTCCTTATTTTTTATTAGTTATTTTTCATTTTTTCGAGCTCGCTTAAATACCCACAAACGAAGAAAAGGGATAAAAAATAACTAATAAGACTCGCTCGCCTGGATTGGTGCGAGCTCGTGTTCGGGGGTAGGGACTCGAACCCCAACTCACAGCTCCAAAGGCTGTTGTCCTACCATTAGACGACCCCCGATCAAAATTGACACGCGAAATTTATAGCATGGAAGCAACAGAGGAGCAATATAAAGTTTCTTCACAGTTACCAGACAGAATAAGAATAGTGGTACTATGATACCAGCCTTACTTTCATCCTATGCTTAAAAGTAAAATCTCTTCAGCCCTTACCTCCATTCTTTCCATCATTCTCCTGCTCCATTCTCCACTCTCAGCGCATGCATTCCTGGACGTCAGTGCTGATGCTTGGTTCAAAGTATATGTAGACGAACTCAGTGCTCAAGGCATTGTTTCTGCTCAAAATAGCAACTTTTATCCGAATCGCCCGATTACTCGTGCCGAGCTGGCAAAAGTGGCCGTGACATCGGGCCAACAAGTTGGTCTATTGGCCTCACCGATGCTATCCCAAGAACAGGCTTTTTGTGATGTGGCAGTGAACAATTGGGCTCATATTTATGTCACTGTACTGAAAGGCAAAGGCGTAACAGGCGCTAATGCCTCATGTGCTGCCGGCAAGAACTTTATGCCCAATCAATTTGTTACTAGAGCAGAGGCGCTAAAAATTCTTTTCTTGGTATACAATATGCAAGCTCAAGGCAGAAGCACTTTTCCTGATGTAGAAAGTAGTGCTTGGTACAGTGGCTATATCAATGCTGCTACTAGTATGGGTATTGTCAGAGGCTATGCTGATGGCACATTTAAGCCTAATGGCTTTTTGACTAGAGCGGAAATGGCCAAGATTATTAGTGTAATGATGGGACTAATTGGAGAAAGACCAGCTCCCACTCCTACACCTTCTCCCAGCCCAACGTCAACAGCAACACCATCACCAACAGCACGGAGCACAAGACAAATCAATATTACTCCAGCGCAAGGCGAGCAAGCTCTCCGTGATGCCATTAACAATGCTGAACCTGGTGATGAGATATTATTAGCTGCAGGGACTTATCGCTTATCGCGACAATTATGGATTGATAAACAAGGCACAGCCAGCCAACCGATTATTATTCGTTCTAAAGATGGCGATTTTGCTGCTAAGATTACTGGTTCACCAGAAGAAGGAATTAATATAGGCGATGGTGCTGCCTACTTAACACTTGATGGCCTAGAAGTATATGGCATGGGCGATAATGTTATTCATATTCAAAATGCTCATCACATTACGGTACAAAATGTCCGTGCTCACGATGCGGGGAGTGACGGCGATGTAGTCAAAGTTAATCAAGCTCATCATATTAGTATCTTGCGCAGTGAATTCTCTCGTCCTGGTGCTAGACCTGGTTGTCCTGGAGAAAATTGTTGGCAAGAGGCTTTAGATTTTGTCGACACTGACGACAGTATTATTCACGATAATATTCTCAGTGACTTTGGTAATTTAGCTGGCTATGTGAAGGGTGGCAGCACTAATGTCATAATCGAGAAAAATATTATCCAAAATCAAAGAGCCGGAGCCGGAGATCCTGCTTGGGGTATAGGTGGCTGGACTGATAGTGAACTATTACGAGGCAAACAGTATGAAGCTAATAATATCACTTTCCGCAACAATATTTTGCGCAATAACACTTATGGAGCTTTAGGTATTTATGATGCTACGAATGTTACCATTAGTAACAATCAATTTATTAACAACCATGGTACTTTAATTGAATTCCGAGCAGGCAATGCACCAGCAGAAAAAAGCAGCAATATCACCATCGAAGGCAATACTTTCAATGGTAACCAAACAGATGACACTAGTATTTGTCATATTTCAAGTCACGAGCTCACAGGACTCACTTTAAGGAATAATAGAGGCGACAATACTGCAATTGTGGCAGCGACTAGTTGTACAGAAGATTAGTACTGACCGAGTTCAACTTGTTTATTAAGTGTTGTACAATAATTTCTCTTCATCCTAACTGTCGTACCGGACTGAGATCCGGTACCCAGCAGGGACAATAGTGCTGTGGAGTAACGTGTAGTTTTAGGGGAACTCTGTCCCTGCTGGATATCAAATCCAGTTTGGTATGACAAGCTGGTTGAAGTTGCTGATCTGGCTGATTCGTCATGCTTTATTAACCAACAATAAAAACACTCAACATCCTTTACCCGCTAATTTGTCTTTAGCACCTCAATTGGGTATACCATAAGCAAGAAGAATAATTGCTATTATGGAAGCTCGCTGCACTAGTACTGGTCAAATATTTTCCATCTCGGAAACAGAACAGAAATATTGCCACGAACATGGTATCCCACTTCCTCAAACTGAACCTTACACTTTACTGCGCTGGCTACAATCTTTTCGCAATCGAGTACATTTATATAATGCCATTTGCGCTCACTCAGGTAAGTCGATATTGAGCTGCTTCCCACCGGAAGGGAAACACACGGTATATGACGCAGATATTTGGAATGGTGAACAATGGAACGCTTTAGATTATGGCCGAGAATATGATTTTTCTCGACCGTTTTTTGATCAGTTTAATGAGCTTTTGCATCAAGTTCCTTTACCGAACCTATTGATCAATTTTAATAGCAGCGACAATAATAGTAGATATGTGAATGGCGCCAGAGATCTTTTAAATTGTTATCTTTGCTTCACCACTTTGGATTGCCAAGATTGCATGTTTTGTTGGAATGTTTTTTATAGTAAAGATGTACTGGACTGTGTGTATTGTAGCTTTTGTGAAATTTGCTACAGCTCAGTAGATTTAGATCATTGCTACAATGTCAGCTTCTCGCAAACTTCTGTGCATTGTTCTGATTCCACATTTCTTTACAATTGCCAAGCCTGCAAGAACTGTCATGGCTGTGTCAATCTCAGCAACAAAGAATACTGTTGGTATAATGAACAAAAGACAGAAGCTGAATTTAGAAAGCTGAAAGCAGAATTAAATTTGGCCAATGAAAAAATATTACGAGCTGAAGAGAAAAAATTTGCAGAGTTCAAAAGTCGTTTTCCTAGGAAATACTATCAAGGAAAGAATATAGAAAATTGCTCAGGAAATTATTTACTCAATAGCAAAAATTGCCATGTTTGTTATTTAGCTACCGGATCTGAAGATCTTGAGCATTGTGTGATGGCGGTAAAAAGTAAAGATAGCTTTGGCACTTTTTCCACCACAGAATCAGAGCTTATTTATCATTCTGTTACCGGCCGAAACTATAATAATCAATTCTGCTTAGAATGCATTCACACACAGAATTTGCGTTACTGCATGTACTGTGTGAATGGCGCTAGTGACTGTTTTGGTTGTGTCGGCCTCAAAAAAAATAGTTATTGCATTCTCAATAAACAATATACCAAAGAAGAGTATTTTGCCTTACTTGCTCGTATTCAAGAACATATGATCAAGACAGGAGAATGGAGCGACTTTTTTCCTCAAAAGTTATCACCATTTTATTATAATCATTCTGATGCTATTACTTTTTTCCCTTTAACAAAAGACCAAGCCTTAGCCCAAGGATTTACTTGGAAAGACGAAATTATTGAACCCACAAATACTATCTATCAAATACCTGATGATATTGCTGATGTCTCTGAAGATATCCTACAAAAAACATTAACTTGTGAACTTACTGGCAAACCCTATCGCATTACTAAGCAAGAACTCGAGTTTTACCGTGGTCAAAAGCTTCCTATTCCAAGAATAGCTCCCATTGAAAGAATTCTTACTCGCTCACAAACCTTTGTAATCAAGCCACTTACAATTAGAAAGTGTGATCAATGCCAAAGTAGCCTCGATACTATTTACTCTGAACCAACTATTTCAGTATTGTGTGAACAATGCTATTTAGAGATGTATCAATAAAAACTTCACTTGTAATTAACAATCTTTATGCAAGCTATTTGTAAAACTACTGGGAAGTCTTTCACCATTTCTGATCGAGAAGCTAATTATTGCAAAGAGCGGGGAATGCAGTTGCCTAAGCAACAGCCATTAGAAAGATGGCGTCAAATTGCTAGTTTTCGTAATCGCATCAACCTTTTTAATACTACTTGTGCGCTCACTGGTCGCCCCATATTAAGCTGTGTTCCTCCCGATCGAGGCTTCACCGTGTACGATTTAGCAGCATGGAGTGGGGACAATTGGAATCCATTAGTGTATGGACAAGAGTATGACCCTAATCGGCCATTTTTCGAACAATTTAATGAACTATTACACAAAGTTCCTTTACCCAATCTCAATGTAGTAACAGGAACTATGGAGAATAGCGATTATGTTAATGGAGCAATGAATTTAAAAAACTGTTATTTGTGTTTTTCCACTCTCAACAGTTCAGATTTGATGTTCACTTGGGCTGTATTTGACTCACACAACGTGTTGGACAGCATTAATTGTTACTCATGTGAGATTTGTTATGGCTGTCGTGACGCAGAAAAATGTTATAATTGCGTGTTTGTAGAGAGCTGTCATACATGTAGCGATAGCGCATTTATGTTTAATTGCCAGTCTTGTAAAAATTGCTTTGGTTGTGTGAATCTCAATAATAAAGAGTATTGTTGGTATAATGAACAACTTACGAAGGAGGAATTCGAAATGCGCAATGCGAAGTTCGAAATGGGGAGCAGGCGAGAAGTAGAAAAAGAAAAGGCTAGATTTGCCGAGTTTAAGAAAAATTTCCCGATTAAGTATTATCAGGGAAAGAATATAGAGAATTCTACTGGCAATTATCTCAATGGAACTAAGGATAGTCGCAATATCTTTTATTCTAGTAATTGTATTGATGCTGAGGATTGTTGGCTGCTGATTGGCGGAAAAGACTGTTTTGACGTCCTTTCATCTAGCAAATGTGAGCTCTGCTATGCTGTACAAAGCGGAATTAATTACAATTGTCAGTATTGTAATGAATCTATTGCTAATAATCGCAATTTGCAATGGTGTATGTATACCAATACGAGTAGCGATTGTTTTGGCTGCATTAGCTTAAAAAAGAGTCAGTATTGTATTTTGAATAAACAATACTCCAAAGAAGAATATGAAAAGCTCACAAAAGAGATCAAGCACAAAATGATTGCCAGTGGCGAATATGAAGATTTCTTTCCCCGCCGCCTGAGTCCATTTCATTATAATGAAAGTGACGCCATGCTGTGGTTCCCCTTATCAAAAGAAGAAGCTTTAACAAAAGGATTCACCTGGAAAGATGAAGTACCAGAAACACATGATAATACAGCGCTCGCTCCAGATAACATTCTGGACGTCACTGATAATATTCTGCAACAGACATTCTCTTGTAGCCAAACAGGGAAAAAATATCGGATTACTAAGCAAGAACTAGACTTTTATCGCCGTTTAAATCTTCCGGTACCAAATATTGCACCACTAACTAGAATCGCCAATATGGCAGCCAGTTTTTTTAACACTCACGAACTGCATCTGGGACAATGTGCTCAATGTCAAAAAAGTTTTGAGACCGCATATGATACGACAAAGCAAAAAGTACTCTGTGAAGAATGCTATCTCCAAACTACTTTCTAACACTTAGCGCCATATATAGAGCTTCAACAAGCTCCACAAAGACTTGTAATTTGAAATGAATAATCCTATGGAAATCACCTGCGCAATTACCGGCAAACCCTTCACAATTTCTCCACGGAAGCAAAAGTATCTCGCCGAGCGAAACCTGCCCTTGCCCCGGGTAGCGTCATGGGAAACACTAAAGTGGATAGAGAGCTTTCGCAATCGTATTTATCTTTACAATGCTACTTGTGCCTTTTCTAGCAAAGCAATATTAAGTTGTATTCCTCCGGAAAACGGCATTCCGGTCTATGACACAAACATTTGGAATAGTGAGCAATGGGATGCGACAAATTATGGGATTGATTATGATTTCAGCAAGCCATTTTTTGTGCAATTAGCAGCTTTAATGAAAAAAGTGCCTTTGCCAGCTGTCACAGTGGTAGAATCAACGATAGAAAATTCTCCTTATGTAAATGGTGCCGTCAATCTGAAGAATTGCTATTTAACATTCATTTGTCTTGATAGTCAGGACTGTATGTTTGCTTGGAATGTATTTAATAGTAGCCAAGTGGTTGATAGCGTTTACTGCTATTTTTCGGAGTTATGCTTTGGCTGTATCGATATTGATCACTGTTACAATTTATTATTCTGTGAAAGTTGTATCCGTTGTTCCGATTCTGCCTTCTTGTTCAACTGCCAAGCTTGTAAAAATTGTTTTGGTTGCGTGAATCTCAGTAATAAAGAGTACTGTTGGTACAATGAACAACTTAGCAAAGAAGAGTTTGAAAAACGCCGAAAATCAGTCAATTTAGGCAGTAAAAATACAGTAGCTGAGGAAGAAAAACGGTTTAAAGATTTAAGAAAAAAGTTTCCTATTAAGTATTATCGTGGGAAAAATATAGAAAATAGTAGCGGCAATTATTTATTAAATAGTAAGAATTGCCATCACTGTTATCTCACCAGTGATTCCCAAGACTGCGAAGATTGTATTATTTCTTTACAGGCCAAAGATAGTTTTTGTGTTTCTTCCAATCGTGGCGCCGAGCTTTTGTATAATTGCCAAAGTGGTAGTAATTATGACAATCAATTTTGTAATGAGTGTTTATTTACCAAGAATCTCCAGTATTGTCTATATTGCACCAATGGCACTAGCGACTGTTTCGGCTGTATTAGTCTCAGAAAAAAGCAGTACTGTATTTTAAACAAGCAGTATTCCAAAGAAGAATATTTTAGTTTAATAGCAAAGATAAAAGGGCAAATGTTGGCTAATGATGAATATCAGGATTTCTTCCCCAAAGAAATGTCACCATTTTATTATAATCATTCTGAAGCAATGAGTTTTTTCCCTTTAACGAAAGAACAGGCGCTAGCTCAAGGATTTAAATGGCAAGATGATACTATAGAACCTTTCACTACTACTTATCACATACCTGATGACATCAAAGATGTAAAAGATGACATTTTAGAACAGACACTTAAATGCCAAAAGACAGGCAAAAAGTACCGCATTGTAAAACAAGAGCTAGAATTCTGCCGCAAAATGGGCGTGCCTATAGCAACTATTGCACCAATTGAACGAATTACTGAACGTTCTCAGTTTTTCGCTGTCCATCCTTTACAGACACGCGCGTGTAGTCACTGTCTTCAGCCGGTAGAAACTGTTTATACTGATCCTGAGCTGGAAGTGCTGTGTGAATCTTGCTATCAGCAAAAGGTTTTCTAATTTCAACCTTTATTCGTAATCGATAATTTTTATGGAAGCTACATGTATTGTTACTGGTAAACAATTTTCTATTTCTGATCATGAGCAAGAATATTGTCACAATGCTGGTATTCCACTGCCCAAGTTGCATCCCCAAGAAAGACTGAAAAGAATTCTCAACTTTCGCAATCGGACATTTCTCTACAATACTACCTGTGCATCATCTAAAAAACCGATACTCAGCTGCATTCCACCAGACAAAGGATTTACTGTATATGATGTAGATGCCTGGAATGGCGATGATTGGGATGCATTATCCTATGGGAAAGAATATGATCCTCAGCGTAATTTCTTTGATCAATTGGGAGAATTACTAAAAGCTGTCCCTTTACCAAATTTGACGGTAGTACGAGCTGGGCTAGAAAATAGTGACTACTGTAATGGCGCTGCCAATCTCAAGAATTGTTATCTTTGTTTTGCCTCAGTAGGAAACTCAGATTGTATGTTTTGCTGGAATACCTTTGACAGCAAAAATGTGGTGAACTGTATTTCCGCCATTAAGTCAGAATTATGCTATCACTGTCGCGATATTGAAAACTGTTATCGTGTTTGTTATGCCGAAAGCTCTAATTATTGCTCAGAATCTTATTTTCTAGAGAGTTGCCAGTCATGCAAACATTGTTTTGCCTGTGTCAATTTAAGTAACAAAGAGTATTGCTGGTATAATGAGCAGCTCACGAAAGAGGAATTCGAAATGCGCAGGACGAAATTCGCAATGGGGAGTTTGCGGACAATAGAAGAAGAAATGAAAAAGTTTGCAGAGTTTAAAAAGCGTTTTCCTCAGAAAGCAGTCCAGGGGCGCAACAATGAAAACTCTACGGGCAATTATATTCACAATTGCAAAGATTGCCGCAGTTTATTTCATGGTAATGGTTCAATTGATGTAGAAAATTGTATTGGTGTCAATAAATCCAAAGATGTTTTCTGTACAGCCTTCTGTACTAGTGGAGAATTACTCTACAATTGCCAAGCTGGTATCAATAATTATAACAATCAATATTGTGCTGAGTGCGTACAGACCAGAAATATGCTGTATTGTTTATATTGTATGCAGGGGAGTAGTGATTGTTTTGGCTGCGTCAGTCTCAAGAAGAAACAGTATTGTGTTTTAAATAAACAATACAGCAAAGAAGAGTATGAAAAGCTAGTACAAGAGATCAAGCGTAATCTTACCGAGAGAAATGAATGGGAAGAATTTTTTCCTAGTCGCTTATCACCGATGCACTACAATCATTCTGACGGTGCTATTATTTTGCCAGTAACTAAAGAAGAGGCGATCAAGCTGGGCTTTACTTGGGAAGAAGAAACTCCCCAAGAAGCTTTTGCTGCCTATCAAATCCCAGACAATATTAAGGATGTGAAAGACGATATTCTCCAGGGCACTTTACAATGCGCTACGACAGGTAAAAAGTTTCGTCTCACCAAACAAGAGTTAGAGTTTTATCGTGAAATGGGCGTACCTATTCCTCGGCAAGCCCCATTAGAACGAGTCCATCAAAATGCTGCCGTATTCCGCATCACTGAAGTAAAAAAGATTCCTTGCTCAAATTGTCATCAGAAAATTGAATCAATCTATGATCCTCAAGAAAGAGCCGTGCTTTGTGAAGAGTGCTATCTGAAAGAGCATTATTAGTTTTCTGTTATCACTGTCAGGTTGCTGCCTGAACCAATAAAGCATGGCAGATAAGCTTGCTTAACAGCTTCTAGCCCCGAACTGTCGTACCGGACTCAGATCCGGTACCCAGCAGGGACAATAGTGCTCCAAAGTAACTTGTAGTTTTAGAGTGATACTGTCATGCTTAATCACCCTGGGCGCAAAACTCTCAACCGATAAATATTACAGCCGCTGACCAAATATAGACACATCAACAAACTGATGCTATATTATTATTTAATAAAATTTCATTTATGAATGCACCAAGACAAAATAGGGAGCAACCATTACCTCAAATGGGCCGCAATCTCATTGCTGCAATATTAGCATTAGGCTGTGCCAACAATGCGCTTGATGTGACCCTAAACAATAGAACTCGGGTCGCCGGCGAAACTATCAGAGTCACTGTTACTTGTGATGACACCCTAAATGCTACAGCAACATTGGTAACTCCAGGCATGAGACAAACCGACGGTGGAGTAGGAAGGTCAACAGTTACTGATTTGAGCACTGATGCGCTTTGTAGTCATCGCTCCGTAGTCAGATGTGGTTTTACTGCCGCTGGTACTCTGAGTGAAGTTTGTTTTCAGCCAGATCGTTCGCAAAGTGATTTAGTTATTGTCCGCCGCAATGGTGAGGAAAGATCAGTGAACTTCGATATTTGTGCCAATCACGCACAAAGACCAGATTGGGTCAATTGTCAGATATTTGATCGTACCACTTGGATTTGCGCAAAAAAGTAAACCGTTTCTTTCGTAAACCAATCAGTGCTAGAATGACCGTAGTATTAATTACGGCCCATGCCTCATATGTATTCTAATCTATCTTTAATGGACCCGATGATGGGAGGATTTGTCGGGGGCATTTCCATTTTAATTTTGGCATTTATTGCTATTCGTCTCTTCGCCATTATTCGCGCCGTACAAAATCATCAATACGGCTGGTTAATTATCTTTATCGTGTTCTACAATTTCCCTTTAGTTGATTTAGTCTATCTCTTTGGCTTCCAACAAAAGAGTGAATTAACTACTCAACAATGGTGGGAGAAAAAAACCAAACAGGTTCAGGAATTATTCAACAAAAAAACTCCCAAGCCACCAGAAGAAAAGTAAACTCAGTAGCGTAATTCCACTAAAGTGGCATAAGTAGCACCATCTGCAGCCAACAGCTTCCAATCATAGCGAACCTCAGACACTAGTTGTTGCTTCTCATTATCTGCAAGCAAACAGTCCTCACATGTCCCATCAACAGGATTTAGATAAGTATAGTAAGATGGGAAGCTGCCTGCTTTTTGCACGTATGCCCTGGCCACTAACAGTCCATCAGATTGACTCATTGTGCGCGTGGTATAAAAAAACGGTTGTTCTTTTTCTCCTCCTACTAACACTAACTTTCGGCCGTCAACAATATCCTTAAAAGGATAAGCGTCACTGAATCCACCATTATAAAGAACATTGGCAGTAGCATAACGCTTTTGAACATTAGAACTAGTTACTTGTGCTGTTTTGTAACGCATGATTTTTTCAATAGCATCTCGGCAGGAGGCGTCGGCATTAGCACTTGCCATCATTTGTTTGATGCACTGAGCCCAAATATCTTCTCCTGGCATAGTTGCAGACATACCAAAACGAAAATGTACGTTATGTCTTAATCTAGGATGAAAACGATCTATATAGCGTTCTAAATATTTTCGCATCTGATCTGAGCAACTCAGAGCATCGGGCAGATTCATGTTATAAGATTCTGCAATAAATTCTGTTGCTTGATATACTAAATATTCCGGCAACTTACCAAAATGCATATATGCCTGCTCCATAGCATGAAGAGTAGGCACTAGTATAGCTGGTAAACGATAAGGGAAAGTACCAGTTGGTGATAACCCAATGCCAGTGGTGAAAACAAATTTATCAGGTTGGGTGATGATTTCTGTAATTTGATTACGCCCTGTTTTTTCTCCCGGTAACTCTACTGGTTTAAAGAGATCGCCGAGCTTAGGGTATAGTGCTGTTATATTGGACATAGAAAGCTAAAAGTATTGTTAGACACGGTTAGAAGAACTAACTAGCGCCAACAGCATTTAGCAAGCCGATTTTTCAAATAGCTAGATAGAAGATCCTGCACCATATTTGAGAGTGTGTAGATCAATCAAATACTATCGTACTAGTACAACGCCAGTCAATACTTACATGAACATTTTCTCAATATCAACAACATTCTTTGGCAAATCCTGGGTGAGAATATCAATACCTGAAGCTGTTTTTACTATATCATCTTCAATTCTTATTCCAATACCGCGCAATTCCTCAGGGAGCGAGTCATTTTCTTTAGGAAAGTATAGTCCTGGCTCCACAGTAACCACCATGCCTTCAGTAAGCACAACGGGCCTACCATTAGTATCCTTATAGATAGCAGCGTCATGGACATCGAGACCTAAGAAGTGGCCTGTACCATGCATAAAAAAGTCACCATATGCCTTTTGAGCAACATTTTCTTCTATAGAACCTTTGAGTACTTTAAGATCGATCAGACCAGCCACTAAAACTTTCACAGCTGCCATATGAATAGATAACATAGTTGCATCGGCCTTGTTTATCTCTTCAATAGCAGTTAACTGTGCCTGGAGCACTATCTCATAAATATCTTTCTGGATCGGAGAAAAAGTTCCAGAAATAGGATAACAACGTGTAATATCTGCTGCATAATAATCACATTCAGCTCCTGCATCGATAAGACAGAGATCTTCAGTTAGCAATACTGCGTTATTCTTAGTATAATGCAATGTACAAGCATTATTGCCTCCAGCAACTATTGGAAGATATGCCCAATTGGCTCCAGCCTTAGTAAAGGCGTAAACGATGTCAGCAGCAAGTTGGTACTCATAAAACTTATTTATCTCTTTGACGTGAGATCGTAAGCTCGCAACTGCACATTTATGAGCATGGATACTAATCTGTGCTGCTTTTTTCATTAGTCTTATTTCTGACTCTGATTTGTACATACGTAATCTTGCTAGTAAAGGTGCCAACTTATGAATACTCATAATCGCGGCCCCCACTCCGTGACGATCCGCATCAGCAAGGATACCAAGGACTCTCTTTCTTTCCTTAACATATGATTTACCATCGATATCAAAGTAACAAGTAGTACAACCTTGAAATAGCCTTACTAGATCTTGATCAAATGTATCCCACTCTTTTACATGAGCGATACCAGTAATTCGGCTGGTCTCTTCAACTGTTGGTCTTTTTCCGCTCCACACATCTTTCTTGGCATGCGCTAATTGTGTATATAAATATTCCTCTAAATTGCCCTGAGCATCTTTACGAATCAACAAAAGTGCTTGTGGTTCATTGAAGCCGGTTAAATACCAAAAATTGCTATCCTGACGGAAAGGATACTCAGTATCAGCATTGCGATAAATTGATTGATTAGAAAAAACTATTGCTACTGAGGCTGGTGGCAATTGTTGAGTCAATGCCTCTCGGCGTTTAATGAACTCAGTAGCCATGTTACAAAAGAGACGAGAGATCCTGATTTATCTCAAAATCTGTAATCTTACCGTCTGGTGAAAACAACTTCGCCCCCGCAATACCCAAAAGCTGGCATTGATCATCCTCAATGTGAAGTATTGCTCCTTCTCTCATACCTAATACAGGCACCTTATTCAACTCTTGATAACCTTTAATACGATCAGCACGAGTTTCACCTTTATGGGTACTATTTGCTTCAGGATCAACATAGTGTGGATTGATCTGAAAGGGGACAAGACTCAATGAAGTAAATGATGGTGGATAAACAATCGGCATATCATTGGTAGTACAAATCGTGGGAGAAGCAATATTACTACCAGCACTAATACCTAAATACTTTCTGCCACTCATGACCCTTTCCTTTATTGAAGGCAAAACATTTGCCTCATACAGTCTGTTCAGTAGCAAAAACGTATTACCGCCACCAACAAAAATGACATCGGCATCTTTGATGGCCTGCTGACGATCACTTTCCCGATGAATTGATTTAATTTTGTAACCTAACCTTTGAAATACTTCATCATAAATACCTGTATAAAAATCCATGTCGTATATCGCGTAAGGAACAAAGAGAATATTTTGAGCATTACTCAAGAATGCTTTAACTTGTTCTTCACAATATTTAAGAAAGCCATCATACCCATACACACGAGAACTACTGAGCAACAATAAATCCTTCATACATATAAATTAAATAGTTACAGTTTCTGATACGAAGCTGTTCAATACTGACCAATCAAGATCCATTCCGAAACCAGTAGCCTGGATATCGATATGGATCTTATCTCCTTGGATACTATAGGGCAAATGAGCAAAAAACTTTTCATATTCGGCTATATACGTCAACGCTCCTAAGAAATCTATCGGATAATCTACATTATCTACTGTGGCCAAACTCAAATTAGTATAGAATCCAACAGGTGACTCTAACATACCGCCAACCCAAGTCTTTATTCCAGCCTCTTGGCTTTTTTTATTAATTCTCAAAGCATTAGTAAGGCCTCCAACTCGAGGGATTTTGATATTAATTAGTTTACAACTACCCAACTCAATAGCTTTTTCCGTGTCATAGAGGCTTTCAATACTTTCATCAAGAGCAAGGCTAGTTTTAATCTGTGATTGAAGTTTAGCATGATCGATTAAATCATTCTGTTGTAACGGTTGCTCTATACAATATAAATCTAATTCATCAAGCTTTCGAAAGATGGATATGGTTTCTTGATTCAACACATATGCCGAGTTAGCATCGAGCATCAGTATTGCTTGAGGAAAGGCTTTCTTTAAAGCGATTGATGGATCAATATCATGTCCCGGTTTGATTTTTAATTTGAGATAAATTGCTCCACTATCAATATGAGCTTGAGCCTCAGCTAGAGTATCTTCTATTTTTTCATGAACTGAAATGGTTCTGGAAATGGTAGCTTCACTTTTACTTCCTGAGATCAGATCAACTATCCGAGTATTGGATAGCTTGGCAAAAAGATCATAGACTGCGCAAACTGCAGCACTCTTGGCGAAATAATTCCCCCTAAAAGGAGTGAGCCTATCACTAAAGTTATCGGGATGCTCAAAATCTGTCTGCTTCAATAAAGGCGCAGCAACCTTTTTCAGAAAACTATAAGCGCTATCAGGTGTCTCATGATTATACAGAGGTTCGTTCAGTACAGGAGCTTCTCCAATACCAAATACACTGCCAGAATAAACTTTGAATAGTAAAGAATTTCTGGTATGCACGGCTCCAAAACCTGTTACCATGGGCTTTAGTAACGGGATACTAATTTTTATAATTTCTACTTTGTCGATATGAATCATAATAAGTAATTAACGAAGAATAGCAGATGGTGTAAGCGCAGCTAAATCAGATCCGTATCCTAAAGGGGGAGTTTCACCACACATGAAAGCATATAATGTTGGCGCAGCAATTGCGAGTGATTCTCTGCCTGATAATTGGATAATTCTTTGCAAATCTGATTTAGATACACCAGCATTCAAAGCATCAACCCCATTAAGCAAAGACTTTTGCGCTAACGCTATTCCCCAGCAAGGACTAACAATTGCGACATCAGTAGGCATAGTAGCCAGTTTATCTGCCCGACGCGCCTCACCAAGCATCTGGAGAAACTTTTCACTCCTATTACGCAGCTCAGTGAGATAACCTGACTGCATCATTCCACCGATAGGGCAAACCCCAGCATCACTTATTAAACAAAAAAACTTTAAGATCCCATAAGGGAGGATTTCCCTTGCTCTCAATTTCTGTGCCAATAAATCAGGATCAAGATTGCCAGTATAAGGCTGGAGTCTGGCTGACTTCCCTGAATTGTCTATTTGGTTAAAGGGAATCTCTCCTTCTTCCCAACCGGTTGGAATTCCTGCCATATCAACCAAGAACTGTTGTCGTAAAGCAGCATCAGCAAAGATTCGTCCGACTACACTACTTTTATCTGCCAACATATCAGCTAGAAATTGGGCAGCGACGGACTCGGAATCAATAGTAACTGGAGTGATTTCACTTTCTGATAGAACCTGATTCATCCATGTACTATGCATCAAGGCAGCCTGATCTGACAAGTGATCTGGATGACGATCACAAATTACTAAAAAACTCTCCAGTAATTGTACTTCAGCATGATCATTACCAAGACGCCCTTTTATTTTAGCTAATTGACCTCTTAGGCGTGCCCTTGCCTCCTCATTGATACCAGGCACAGCATATTGTGGAGACTCTTTATATCTGTCAGATACTAAACGTACCGGAGCTTCTAAAGCTGGTAGATCTAGATAGGTAGCACTATTCGCATTATTCACCGGTACGCGACTCGAGCTAAAACTAATACTCACACTATGCCCTTTAGCTGCATTGGCAGCTGCCCAAAGAATTTGACCTTGAAAAATAATTGCATTCACATTATAGGGAGTGGATTTACTGACTTTATCTTGTCTCCGGGGCAAATGAAGATGCGCACCCGTTTCCAATACAAAGCTTGTGAGCATTTGAGCTGTAACTTTCGCAGCTGTCTGATCTCCATAAAGTCTCGCCACCTCATGCCCTAATCGGCTTAGGAATGCTTGTTTCCCTGCAAACTCTTCCCCCACATTCCAATGCAAAGCATTGTCTAAGTATTGGCCTAATGTTTCTTGATGTATCAAACCTCTAAGCACCGGTTTATTAGCAAAAACTGCTTCCAACATTTGATTCAACCTACCTAAAGAGTCTAAAGCCTCGATTGAAGCTGCGCGTGTAGCTGCATATTCATGCGGTTCATCAGGACCTATTTGATTAACATCATTCATGGAACTATTTAGTTATTATTTAAGACCAAACCATACTACCTGACTAGTATAGCGTCAATACTCAGGCAGCCACAAACTCTTCCTGTCGCTTACCCTTTTTAAGGCTCATAAGTAAAGCAATATATTCCTCGGGACTTACTGTTTCCAACAAAATTCTCATATCTCTTACAACAGCAGCTGTTTTACTAAGTTTTAGGTCACCAGCAGTGACCAAGTTACGAAAAGCCTCTATAACGGATACTTCACCTATTTGATCAATAGAAGGCTCCTCTGCTAATGGATAATAAGGGGGGACCGCTCCAGCGACCATTGTTATATGTATAGGAGCATGAGGAACAAAAGTCTTGCTGCCTGGATGAACATTATACTTTCCGGACATGGTTAACTTTCGCTGTAGACTATTAAATGCTCGTTCACCAGCTCCACCAAATTTAATGGAAAAAGCTGAAGTAAATTTATCCTTAGCTGTTCTTATTTCTCTAAACAAGCGGGGATGAAGGGCAACATAACGAGCAGCTGTTACAGTAGCAGTATCTCTGCTTATTGGCTGCTTCGCGTGATCCTGTGCGCGTTTAATAAGCTCTTCCATACATTCGTCTAACACTTTGTCTCGTTTATCACCAATAGCTAACTGAAGAACATGATCTTGAATTTCACGCAAAGTAGCATCCTCCTCAGTAGATGCCTTCGCTTCTTGTACTTTCAAATATGGCGCACATCTAGGGAAAAAGCGTTCAACAAATGCGACCAATAGCTCCTTGCTCTCACTAGCCCTTTGAGCAGTTAATGACAAATTCATACCATTCATCTGACCACTAGGTTCATGCGCATCCAAAAGTACTAAATCAGGAATGTTAATGGTTACACCTTCACCCTGTTGTTCCCATTCATGATTCAAATGAATAAGTGTCTCAATCACTTGTAAGGGCGCCAATAGGTAAGCAGGATATCGTGGAGAAACGGGAGATTCAGTGCCACCAAAGCCTACAATCATTTCCCCTCTATAACCAGGGAAGAGCAGACTATATACTAATTGTTTAAATAATTCTTGCGCCGAATGAAAATCAATTTCTTCAATCAAGGTATTGCTCATAATGCGGCACAATGCCGTAGCGGCTTTTTCTACAATCTCAATAGCAAAAGTTTCTAATCTTTCTCTAGGAGCAGAAGGGGGAAGAACCATCAGAATAGGATTAATTAAATCTTGACTCCAATTTCCTATTTGATCCTCCACTTTACCAACTACCTTTGTTGCCGTCTTAGTCACGTTAATCCTTTCCTTTATACAAATATCTCTAGCAGCCTTAGTGATCTTCGCCACTCCCTCAGCCCCCAAAAGAGCACGTGTTTTTTCAAAATGGGTCATCATCCCATGAGCAAGCTTATAATTAGCTTCATCTAAACGAAGTTGATCTAAAATTGCATCTCGTTTCTGATTAACTTCATTAACCTTAGTACCATCAGCCCACGCAGCATCTCTAGCTTTTTGTTTCGCTGCAGCGGCCAGACCGATATTAGTTTGCTCTAAGTTCAGAAAAGCTGACCAAGTTTGTCTATCACTAGGAGACATCAAATCAAGACAATTCATATGTTCCAGAGTTACCTCACCCCAGGTAGTTGCTATTTCAGCCAAGTTCTCACCCAGTGCCAATTTAATATCACACTCTCTTTGTTGTTTTGCCAAACCAGACAAGCCAATATCTGCATCTCCATTGACTTTTTCATCAACAGTTTTCAGCAATCTCTTTATTTCATCTACTTGGCTAGATAAAAGTTGATAGTTCTTATCAGCTGCTAGACCTGCAACATCCTTCTTATAATGTGCCCGCAATAAACCCATACCTTTTTCTAAAGATCGCTTCTTCTCTTGAAACAATTGTTGCACAGCATGTAAACCCGCCAATCGCGCCACCAATTGACTTCTCTCTCTGAGCAAAGCATCTACATCATATGCAGCTTCTTGTTGAGCAGCTTTCTCCCTTAAAGAGGCATAATTTCTAGGAGCCTCATAAGTAGCTAATGCTCTACGCAAATTAGATCGTGATGTTGCATGAGAATGGCATTGACAAAGTGCATTGCTTAAAGCAGTTCGCCCGAATACCTTTACCAAGTCTGATCTAGTCAAAGCTACCATACCTTCCGGTAGAAACGGCAACGCAGATCTACAGGATAAATATCTTCTTAATAAAGGTAGCGAATCCGGAGGAACAGCAGGTTGGGTATTATTCATAACCGAAGAATTAATTACTAAAAAAACCCTCTTACCCGTAGCAAGAGAGCTCTGTAGTTTTGGCATTACAAGTCTCTTACCAGCGGTACTGGCTAAGAATAAAGAGATTGATAATGCTAAAAGCTACTTTATGAGACATAGATATTTCAGCTAGTGTTAGAATAGCAAAACTTGCAAAAAATGCAACAAAATCTTCTAAAGTTGTCCCGCTT
The DNA here is from genome assembly GCA_016207805.1 of Candidatus Abawacabacteria bacterium. Taxonomy (NCBI): domain Bacteria; phylum Candidatus Abawacaibacteriota; species Candidatus Abawacabacteria bacterium. Next base: position 23,559 of record JACQZO010000001.1, read on the forward strand.
AAAATGAGAAAAGTGTTACGCCAATACCACTTTACACTAGTATTGGTAGGAAGATTTAATTTACTAGTCTACTAGTCTGTGATAAAAATAGCATCATACTAATTACGCAACCATGAGTCTAATCAAAGCCTTAGAAAAAGTCGCTAACGCCAAAGAGTTATCCTTATTGCTAGAAGTCATACTGACTCCGAAAGAGCTCCAAGAGATAGGGCAACGCCTAGAAATACTCAACCGCTTAGAACACGGAGAGCCTCAGCATAAAATTGCCCAGAAGTTACATGTTGGAGTAGCCACAGTAACTCGGGGAGCCAGTGTAATCAGAAGCAATAGTTATCAAAAGATTAAGCATCTCTTAACTACTTAATCATCTTAAAGCAACTGCGAAATCAAATGATCGCCAGTGATTTGCTTCCCAGGTCTGAATATACGCGCATGGAGAATACGAGCAGCTTTCACTATATCTCGACCACAAGCCACTTTTTCAATAGCAGTATCCATGATCAATACAGAGCCGCTAGAATAACTTTGCCAATCATGAGTATATACCGAGCCTTCAATCATCTCAGTAGCGCTGGCAGTTACTTTTACTAATCTTTCAGCAGCAGCTTTCTGGGTTTCAAGCTGTACGCTTTGCATCAATGCAGTATTGTATGCACCTAAACGGGCAGTATCAACCACTTCTCCGCCCTCAGCTAGTTGTCGATAAGCATCATATTCCAGAAAATCAAAAGGACCAGCCAGGAGTCGATTCTTTGGGGTATCTTCGACTGGCAAGTGAAAGTTCTTCAATGCATCCCTAGCTAGCATTTGTAGAACAGGCCAAATCACTGGAGCCGCAGCAACTTGAGTAGGCACATTTCTAGGAGTTGCTCCTAATCTTTGTCCTAACACTACGGCTTTGATGGTACCTGCACCAATGCCACCATCAGCATGCCACCCCATAGGACCTTCAGCTGGGATTTCACTAGCATAGACATCAGGATCATCAGGAACTGTAAAGTGAGCATTTTCTACTACGATGACACCACTCAAAGCAACTCGAGTCTTGAGTGCTTCAGCATTTTGGCTTAACCATAAAGCAAAATCTAAAGGGCTCTTTTCTTTACAAAACCATCGTTCACCCCAACCATGAAGCTCTGCTAATGGTTCAATTTCAAATGGACTTTCGTCAATCTTCACTGTAAACATGTACGCTGTTTCGAACAGAACAATATACAATAATAAGTACCTACTGGCAATGTTACAGAGCCGCTTCACCAATCACCGCTTTGATACGACGAATTCCCTTAGAAGAACTTTCTTCTTTAAGAATTTTAAAGGCCTTGAGTTCACCAGTATGATCTACATGAGGCCCACCACAAATTTCTTTAGAGAAATCTCCCATCGTATACACCTTTACTCTATCTCCATAGCGATCTTCAAATATCCCAATAGCACCCTTTGCTTTGGCCTCATCTACAGACAATTCTTCCCAGGTTACCGACAAATCACGACGTATTTGCTCATTCACAATTTTTTCCACCTGTACTTTTTGCTCAGCAGTCATAGCCTGATCATGGGGGAAATCAAAACGTAATCTTTCTTGGGTAATATTACTGCCTCGTTGTTCAATATGTGGTCCCAATACCATACGTAAAGCCTGATGCAATAGGTGAGTGGCAGTATGAAGTTTTTTGCTTTCGTCAGAATGATCGGCAAGGCCACCAGCAAACTTTTGTTCGCTACCTTGGCGAGATAATTCTTGATGTTTTTTGAAAGCAACACCGAAACCAGCTTCATCAACAACAAAACCAACTTCACTGGCCAATTCCTTAGTAATTTCGATAGGAAAACCAAACGTGTCATAGAGATGAAAAGCTTCTTCACCATTAATCATTTTATTACCCGTAGCAGTGAGCTCTTGTTCTAATTTACGGAATTGCTTCAAACCATTTTCCAAAGTTTTACTAAATTGATTTTCCTCGTCTTGGATAGCTTGGAGTAAAGCAACAGGATGCTTCATTAACTCTGGATAGGCTTCTTGATAAAGAGCAATCACAATAGCTCCTAGTACTTCTAAAAAGTTTCCCTTAATGCCCATTTTCCGACCATGACGGACAGCACGACGAATTAAACGGCGAAGGATATAGCCCTGATCGACATTGCTAGGACGAACATGATCAGCTAAGAGAAACATAGCAGCCCGAACATGGTCAGCAATCACGCGCTCGGAAATAGTATCTTGATTCTCTGCTAGCTCACGGATTTTATTGATAATAGGAATAAAAAGTTCGGTCTCATAAATATTGGTCTTACCATTCAGAACCATCAAAGTACGCTCCAGTCCCATACCAGTATCCACATTTTGTTGAGCAAGCGCCTGATAAGCACCATCCGTAGTACGATTAAATTCCATGAACACATTGTTCCATATTTCTACCCAACGTTTGTCAGCAGGATCATAAATAGTAGGAGCACTTTCCATACCAGTCCAATAAAATATTTCCGTATCAGGACCTTGGGGACCGGGATGCTTACCTCCAGATGGCCACCAATTATCTTCTTTGCCTAAAAAAGCAATGCGAGCTTCTTGAATACCCAGCTTTAGCCAACAGTGGTGAGACACTTCATCCCTTGGTGCCGTATCATCCCCAGCAAAACAGGTTACTGCCAGTTTCTCTATAGCAACACCTAACTCTTCAGTGAGAAATCTAAAACTTAACGTTATCGATTCTTCTTTGAAATAATCACCCAAGGACCAATTTCCTAACATTTCAAAATAGGTATTGTGCGTATTATCACCAACCTCATCAATGTCATCGGTGCGCAAACACTTTTGGACATTTACCAATCTCATCCCTCGAGGATGTTTTTCACCCATCAAAAAGGGCACCAAAGGATGCATACCAGCGGTGGTAAAAAGCACACTAGGATCATTCTCTGGCACCAAAGAGGCGCTAGCTAAAACAGCATGATTGTTTTTTTGAAAAAAGTCCAAATACTTTTTGCGCAATTCTTTTGCAGTAAACATAGGTTAATTACAGATTACGAAGTATAAATAGTAGACCAATTAGCATGCATTATGCTCTCGCTCATTGCCTTATTACACTGGCATTCTACTGAAAAAGATGCTAGAAAGTAAACTATTTTAAATGTTATGAACAATCGATTATCTAGAATAGGGGAGAACAATTCAGATCAATGGCTACAAAGAACAGCAATAGCGTGTGTTCTAGCTGGTTGTGTCCCACCTAAGGTACCTGCTGATAAAGTTCCTCCTGTTAACCACATCAGCGCATCTTCCTGTGAACTTGCTTATTTTGATTGGCACGATGGAGTAAATGGTGGTCGGATTAATCAGACTTTACTTACTTCTCTTGACTCCAGCATCCCTCATCTAACTATTGCGATGACTAATTGTGCCGCTGATGTAGCAGCGGCTGGCAGCTCAACTACAGAATACCCGGAACTAAGCTCAGTAAGCGGCACCATATACAAAGTACCGGTAATGGTAAATTGCACAGCTCGAAATCAATTTAGTCCGCAATTCTTTGCCCATGGGCTTTATCATCGAGACAATGATGGGGGAGAAGTAGTCACTGTCCATTTTCCCAACTTCAGTGCTACTGTAAGAAGTTATTGGCCAGTACAAATGTCAGCAGTACGAGGTGGATGCACGGTAAGATTCTTAGGGCAAGAAATGTATAGTCAGATTACAGTTGATTACTAAACTATCTAAACAAACTTTATTCACCATATTTACTTAGTCTATTCTCATATGCTAGCTTATTTACTTAAATAATCTTATGAATCCCACAGTACCAAGCAATGATGCAGTTCAATTAGAAGATTTCCCAATTCCCCAAGATTTAAAAGAACTTAAAGCGGATGATAGAGCAGCTGTAGTTCAGGCTATTGAAGATGGCTGTCGAGCTGCTAGGCTTTGTATGGAATTACTTTTCAAAACGGGTGGAACAACTAAACGAATAACTTGGGGTAGCGTATTATTTATGGCTGACAATAGTCCTGCTGAGTTAGGACAATTGGGTCTACCAAAAGTACAAAAAGGTGTGGCAGCTATCGTGGATCAAGCAATGATGGAACGAATAGCTTACCGTAGAGCCCATGATCATTGGCTCAGTCGTGTATAGTTACTAATCTCATTAGAGTATTTACCGAGATCTTGTTTACTAAGTTCTAAATGAAAAACATTAATACTATCGAAGCTATTGAAGTAAATGCTCCTGACATAGATCAACTTCTAGAATTTGTGCCAATTGACCTTGATCTAGTAGACATGCTCCCTCCTGAAGGAACTGCTTGGGTATTAAGTGAATTTGAAGCAAAGCAAGGTGTCCCATTAGTTGTTATTTATCGAAATAGATTATGCCTAGTTAGCAGTGGACAGATCACATCTTTAGACAATGCTATAGATAAGCCACCAATGACCTACGCAATCAATGCCTTAAAAGGTGAGACTGTACTAGTTGATCGCAGTGCAGGTATAGAGTATCAACAATTAGTCGCTGCCTGGCATGAAAAAAAGGCATTAGCTGAAGCTTCTCGTGGCGCTAATAGTACAGCAGTACAACGATGGCTAGACGCTAGAAGAGAAACTCCAGCTCGACCAGCAACGATTGCCAAGACCAACATCCCAAAAGCTATTGCTCCCAGGTCAAGACTAACTGCTAGCGATATTATCAGGCAAGCCAGAGCAAAAATAATCGATGCCGGTATCAATTTAGTTACTGAACAACAAAATCCATATTTATCTCCTCATGGCAGCATCCGCTGTGAACTGCGTACCTTTGTGGGACATTGCGTACTAGTAGTCAAAACAAGCAATAATTTAGCTTGGTCATATCATGGTGCTTTGGCCAATGCCAGCAACCAATTCACCACTGCGATCACTGAGATACTTGGTACAGGAGCTTTGGTTGCGGGTAGGATGAAAGAGCGAGCGCATGGCCATGAAAGTTTATATGTAGAAAGATCTTCTCTCACTTCATCCTCAGTAGCCATGTTAGCTGGATACCAAAATGATCCAGCTAGAGAATTTGGTAGTTTAGGAGAAGATTTCTTTGACCAATTAGATGCAATTGTCGGCTGGACTATCAAGCCATACCTTCCAGCTCAACATGGCACATCCCCCCAAAGTCCTTATGGCCGCACTTATGCGGTGTCATTAACCAATTCATTGAATCCTGTCACTCATTCAGGATATTGGGACTTGGCTATTTTTAATCGATCGAGATAATTACCGCTTCAACTTCTTCAACTTTTTCTGAAGCTCTTCAATTTGGTCACGGAGTTCTGCTGCTTTTTCAAATTCCATTTTGCCGGCAGCCATATCCATCTGCAATTCTAATTGAGTAATGACCTTAGCGATTTCTTCTTCAGGTAATTCACTGAGTTTAGGTGCATCTTGGCGTAATTCATCTTGAGGCATGATATTACGGATTTCTTTGATAATAGTAGTAGGTGTAATGCCATGCTTTTTGTTGTACTCCTCTTGAATAGCACGACGACGATTGGTTTCTGAAATTGCCTTTTTCATGGCATCCGTCATACGATCGGCATACATGATCACATGCCCATGAGCATTACGAGCTGCTCGACCAATAGTTTGGATCAAGGCCATATCAGAACGGAGAAAGCCCTCTTTGTCAGCATCGAGAATAGCGATCAAGCTTACTTCTGGTAAATCTAATCCTTCACGAAGTAAGTTGATACCCACAATTACCTCAATTTCTCCCAAGCGCAAATCCCGAAGAATATCGAGGCGCGCCATAGTGTCGATATCAGAATGCAGATATTTCACCTTGATACCTGCCTCTTGTAGGTATTCAGTGAGATCTTCCGCCATGCGCTTGGTCAGAGTGGTTACCAATACCCGCTCATTGACTTCAATGCGTTTATGAATTTCTACCAAAAGATCGTCAATTTGATTCTCTGTCGGCTTCACTACCAAAGTAGGATCGAGTAAACCAGTAGGACGAATTAGCTGCTCTACCACCACATCACCAGATTTTTTCACCTCATATTCACGGGGAGTCGCTGATACATATACTGCTGTATTTATTTGTTTTTCAAACTCAGCAAATGTCAGTGGCCGATTGTCGTAAGCTGAGGGTAAGCGGAAACCGTACTCTACTAGACTAGTCTTACGCGCCAAATTACCGTTAAACATACCACCTATTTGGGGGATAGTAATATGTGATTCATCAATAAACATTAAATAATCATCGGGGAAATAATCGAGCAAGGTTGCTGGCTGATCACCAGGGCCGCGATTATTAAGATAACGAGTATAATTTTCAATACCACTACAGTACCCAGTCTCCAACATCATTTCGATATCATATTCAGTTCTCTGACGGACACGTTGCGCTTCCACGATTTTTCCCCATTCATTTAGCTCCTTTACTCTTTGCTCTAGCTCAGCTCGAATTTGCTCTACCGCCCGGAGAATAGTTTCTCGGGAAGTCACCGCATGCTTGGCGGGAAATATTTCGATTGACTGTAATTGAGCAATGATTTCTCCAGTCAGAGTATCAAACTCTTGTAACTCTTCGATCTCGTCGCCGAAATAAGCAATACGAATAGCAGTATCACTATAGGTAGGATAAATCTCTACCACATCGCCACGGGCGCGAAATGTACCACGAGTAAAGGCAATATCATTGCGACGATATTGGAGATCAGCTAGGTGACGGAGCAGTTTGTCTCTTTTATATTGCAGACCGACACTCAGTTTTTCCGCTACATTGCCATACTCTTCCACTGAACCCAAACCATAAATGCATGACACTGAAGCCACGATAATCACATCTCTTCGAGTAAGTAGATTCTTTGTCGCTGCATGGCGGTATTTATCAATTTCTTCATTGATAGAAGCGTCTTTTTCAATATAAGTGTCTGAGCGAGCAATATACGCTTCTGGCTGATAATAATCATAGTAGGAGACAAAGTAATTTACAGCGTTCTCGGGAAAAAATTCTTTAAACTCGCTATAGAGCTGCGCTGCCAGAGTTTTATTATGCGCCAAAACTAAAGTGGGCCTTTGCATTTGACTAATCACATTGGCCATAATAAATGTTTTCCCGGTACCAGTGGCTCCCAATAGCGTCTGATGCCTTTTCCCTTGTTCAATTCCCGCCATCAGTTCTTTTAGCGCTCTTGGCTGATCACCAGTAAGTGAATAGGGCGCAACCAATTTAAATTGCTTATTATCCATGCACAGCAAATTAGGGAATAGAGTAGATCTATATTAGCAGGCTAAATAATTATGACAACCACTAGGTGCTGTATCATGCTCCTTTCTGATTCTGAATTCAGCATTCAGAATTCAGAATTCTTTCTGCTACTGTCAAATTGCGACTCAGCCTAAAAAATAGTATTCTTCGGCCACAAAAGTCTAGACGCACTTCTTACATTTTGCTTTATGCCTAAAAAAACGACTAATAAAAAATCGAAAGCCAAAACCGCAGCCCCAGCTGAAACAGCTACCGAGACCAAGCCAACAGCAGAAAAAAAACCTTTAGATACATTTTTCAGTGCCGTGGATATCAAGCAATCTTTTCCCAAACTAGAAGATGACATTTTAAGTTTTTGGCGAGATAGTGATATTTTTCGCAAAACTATTGATAGCAGAGCTGGCGGTAAAGAATTTATTTTTTATGAAGGCCCACCGACAGCTAATGGGAAACCAGGAGTTCATCATGTAATTGCTAGAGTATTCAAAGACATCATTCTCCGCTATCGAACCATGCAAGGCTACCGAATTGAGCGTAAGGCTGGTTGGGATACTCATGGATTACCAGTAGAATTACAGGTGGAAAAAGAACTTGGCATATCGGGCAAAAAGCAAATTGAAGAATATGGCATAGAGGAATTCAATCAAAAATGTAAGGAGAGCGTCCATCGCTTTACCCAAGCATTTGAAGAAATGACAGAACGGATCGGCTACTGGGTAGACATGAAAAATCCTTATGTCACCTATGAGCCTGATTATATTGAATCTGTCTGGTGGTCGCTGAAACAAATTTGGGAAAAAGGACTATTGTATCGTGATCTCAAAATAGTACCTTATTGCTGTCGTTGCGGCACCCCTTTATCTAGCCACGAAGTGGCGCAAGAGTACCAAACAGTAAAGGATCTATCACTGACGGCATTGGCCCAAGTGAAAGCGACAAATACCAATTTAGTAAATGAGAATGAAACAGTATACTTGGCCGCTTGGACCACTACGCCATGGACTTTACCTGGAAATGTAGCTATTTGTGTCGGCCCTAATGTTCGTTATGCCAAAATAAGGTTAAAAGACAATAGTTGGGTGTTTATAGCAGAAGAGCGAATCGCGGCTTATCATGATGTTCTACCTAAAAATGCCGATAACTCTCCTAATATTGAAATTCAGGCTACCTTCGAAGGCAATGAATTAGTCGGTGCAGAGTATGAACCATTATGGCCTTATTATACTAGTGATAAAAAGGGCTGGTATGTTATTGCTGAACCATTTGTCACTACCACTGACGGTACCGGTTTGGTTCAAATTGCTTTATATGGTGAAGATGATTTCCAAGTCATTACCAAATATGATTTACCTCGTGTGCAGCATGTTAGTAAAGAAGGCAAGTTTATTGCTGGTAGTGGCCCATACACTGGGCGCTATTTCAAAGAAGAGGGATTGGACATAGAAATCTTAAAAGATTTAGCCAGTAGAGATTTGTTGCTCAAAAAGGAAAAGTACGAACACAATTATCCTCATTGTTGGCGTTGCAAAACACCATTGGTTTATTTTGCTATTAGCTCTTGGTTTATTCGCATGTCGCAATTGAGAGAAGAATTGATGGCTAATAATGAAACAGTAAATTGGTATCCTGAACATATCAAACATGGCCGCTTTGGTAATTGGCTAGCAGAAGTAAAAGATTGGGCTCTATCTCGCAATCGCTATTGGGGTACGCCGTTACCAATATGGGAATGTCAAAGCTGTGGCAAGTCGGTCTGTGTGGGCTCCATGATTGAATTACAAAAGAAAAGCGGCCAACCATTGCCCCTGAATAAAGCTGAAGAAATTGACTTACACCGTCCCTATATCGACCAAATCACCCTTAACTGTGAATGTGGCGGTACTAGCACTAGAGTAGAGGAAGTAATTGATTGTTGGTTTGATTCCGGTGCCGTACCTATTGCTCAACAGCATTATCCGTTTGCCCTTACTGAAGAAGAATTTTTAAAGAATCACTTTCCCGCTGATTATATTTGTGAAGCTATCGATCAAACCCGTGGTTGGTTCTATACCCTCATGGCCATCAACACTATTTTATTCAATCAAAGTCCTTACAAGAATGTTATTTGTCTTGGCCATATTCTCGATGAGCAAGGGAGAAAAATGAGTAAGTCGCTAGGCAATATTGTAGACCCGATGGAAGTGACTAATATTCATGGTGCTGATGCTCTGCGCTGGTATATGTTTAGCGCATCTCCTCCAGGTCAGCCCCGTAGTTTTTCCTTAGGATTAGTAGAGCAATCGCTACGCAAGTTCTTGCTTACTTTATGGAATGTGTATGCATTCTTTGTTACTTATGCCAATATTGATCATTTTGAGCCGAAGAAGTTTACCAAAATTATTGCCCTTACTCATACTGAAGCCGAAAATGACAGCTTGGGCTTATGTAGTTTAGACAAAGAACATACCTATCATCTCACCGAGCAGGGTAGACGGGATGCTGATGGTATCGCCCAAGAGCTCAAACACACCGTTATGGATCGCATTTATGTTTCTCCTTTGATGCGCACTCAAGAGATGGCTCAAATTATTAGTCAATTCCATAATGTCCCGGTCACGGTTGATGAACGTATTGGTGAAATGGATATTGGTACCTTCGAGAGTAAAAGTCTCACTGATATCCAAGAATATATTACACAGCTCAAGAATCCTTATGCTGAAAGTTTCCCGGAAGGAGAATCATATCTTGATGTTGAGAAAAGATGCTTTGCTTTCTTAGAAGAGCTCAAGCGCAAACATGAAGGGGAAACGATCTTGGTTGTTACTCATAGTGCCGTAAAAAAGATGGTGCAAAAGTATTTCTATCACACTCCATCTGATCAAATACTCAATCAAACCATTATTCCTGGCCTGATTGACCGATATGTAATGAGTTGGAGTGAGCATAAACTAGATCGTTGGATTCTCTCTGAACTCCATACTTTAGTTGATACCGTAGCTAGTGATTTAGATAATTATCGGATATGGGAAGCCACTGGTAAGATCGAATTATTTGTAGACAATCTCTCCAATTGGTATGTACGTCGCTCCCGTCGTCGTTTTTGGAAAACAGAAAATGATCAAGATAAAATTGGTGCTTATCAAACCCTCTACCATGTATTGAGTTTACTCACTCGTATTATTGCGCCATTCACACCATTTATTAGCGAACATATTTATAAGAATTTGGTAAAGCAAGAATCCGTCCACATGGCTAATTATCCTCAGACTATTCAAACCTTTATTCGTCCTGCCTTGAATGAAGAAATGGCTTTTATTAGAACTGTAGTCAACTTGGGCCATGCTATCCGAGCAGCTCAAAAGCTCAAAACTAGACAACCATTAAGCTCCGTTGCTGTTATCGCAGAACATCGCTTGAGTGAGGAAGAAAAACAAGTAATTGCTGAAGAACTCAATGTCAAAACAGTACAAATGACTACAGCTGAAGAAGGCAAGATCAAACGAAGCATCAAACCAATTCCCGCTATTTTGGGCCCCAAATATGGCAAAGATGTCCAAAAGATTTTGCAAGCCGTGAGAGAAGATAAGTTTACTTTAGTTGAAGATGGTACCGTGATTATCGCTGATGAATTCACCCTTTTACCGGAAGAGGTGGAAATCGTGTATCAAGCGGAACCAGGCATGAGTGTCATTAGTCAGGGTTCTATTGTAGTCGCCCTGGATACTCAGCTTACTGATGAGCTAATTTGGGAGGGATATGCTCGAGAGATTGTCCGTCATATTCAAGAAATGCGAAAAAATGCCGATTATCAAGTAGATAGTCGTATCAATGTTAATATCGAAGTCTTAAGTGAAGGTGAATTAGCTCACAAAGTCCTCAGCAACTTTAGCTCTTATATTGCTCGCGAAACATTAGCTAACACTTTGACTGAACAAAATTTGCTCGCTGATCGAGAAGAGAAAGTGAAAATCGATGAAATCGAACTATTAATTAAAATAGAACCGGCTCAGAATTAAAGCAGTCGCAGTACCGCTAGTAAGTATGGCCAATGAGTAGCGCCACATATAAGCCCTCAAAGCTGGTGCAGCAAATACTACTATGATACCTAATTTCATAGCTACATTACTCATAAAAGCAATCAATGCAGCAAAATGTGCCTGCAAAATCGTGATTGAGCCCTGACCAAGTAATTCGCTAATAGACAAACTAATTGCATCGATATCTGCTAAACCAGCGATCAAACTGGTAAGATACAAACCGCTGCTTCCCAAAAATGCTGTACTATTGCGCGCCAAAAATTTGATCACAATAAACAAAATGGCAAAACTAAGCGCAGCTGGCAAGCGGAAAGGATTATCGAAACCATCAAGCTTACTTGGTAATTCTTCTTGATTCTCACTTTGCCTATGCCAAAAGTAAATGAATAGTGAACCAATCAACACAAAGACAATTGCAGGGATAAGTAGGACCTGAAACATATCAGCGTTTACCGCCGTAGTGGTAAAGAGAATACGTACCGCCGCTATGGTGGTAGTAATAACACAAGCGGTCACTAAAAGTTTTTCTGATAGCTTGGTACTCTTTGATAATTGAGCCATACTGCTCGTCACTGCGGTAGAAGAAATCAAGCCACCAACCGCAGCTGTTAAAATCAAACTCCCCCGACTACCAATAATTAAATGGAGCAAATAACCAATAAAGCTCACTCCAGAAATAAGCACCACTATCCACCAAGCGGTATAAGGATTTAAAAAGTTCCAGGGATCAATATAACTATTAGGCAAGAAGGGCAAAATAGCAGCACTCAACACGGCAAACTGAACGGTAGCCAATACAGCATCTCGAGGAATAATGCCCAGCACATACTGAAACTTATTTTTGAACGATAAAATAAGAGCAGTAATAATACCCAAGGCTAATACTAAAGGTGGTTGCAGATGTAGACTCAATCCTCCTAGGAGAAAAGTTAAAATCAAGGCTAAAGCAGTAGTCAATCCGGTTATACCTTCCTTTATACCACGAATATATTGCGCCATACCGACAAATCCCACCAAAGCAATACTTGAGATCAGAAAGAAGTGGCTAATACCAATAAGATCGAGCACGGCACTGACAAAGCCCCAAATACTAACAAATAAAAATGTTCTCAAACCCGCTAAGATAGTAACTTTTTCATGAAGGCGCAAAGATTCACGCTCAGCGCCAATTAAAAAACCTATGGCCAAAGTAATCGCAAATGGGACCAAAAGAGAATGAATGTCTAGCATGGATGGTCAAAAAGTAAGTTTCTTTATAGTATAACATGTGTGTACGTTATGAAGCTATGTTTAAAGTTCCTGATCACATCAAGGTTTTATTGAAAGAACTCAGCACCCAACCAGGTATTTATAAAATGCTTGATAAGGACAAGCAGGTAATTTATGTAGGAAAAGCAAAAAATCTACGCAAAAGGGTCAAGTCATACTTTCAAACTAAAAAAGATCTATCACCCAAAGTAGCGGTGATGCGAGAAAAAATCGTCACTATCGAATGCACTATCACTAGAAGCGAGTTGGAAGCTTTGGTATTAGAAACAAATCTCATCAAGAGCATGCGCCCAAGATATAATATCTTGATGAAAGATGATAAGAGTTATGTATATGTGAAGATTTCTCGAGAAGAGGATTTTCCTGAAATTAATATTGTCCGTCGCTTCGAACGCAATAGTAAATTCCATTATTTCGGACCATATACTAGTAGAGACACGATATTTAAAACCTTAAAAGGCTTACAAAAGATGTTCCCTTTCCGCACCTGTGAAGGCGAAATCAGAGAAGAAGTTCCAGGACAGAATGTATATCAGCACTTAAGTCGCCGAGCTCCTTGTCTTGAGTATTATATCAAACGCTGCCAGGCTCCTTGTATTAGTAAAGTAACAAAAACCGAGTACCAACAAAATATTCAAGCAATTAGCAATATTCTCAAAGGCAACTATGATGAGCTAATTCAAGATTGGCAAAGCACCATGCAGCAAGCTGTCAATGATAAGGCTTTTGAGATCGCTGCTCGTTATCGCGATCGGCTACAAGCATTACAAGAACTAAGCAAAAAACAATACGCCACATTAACATCTGGTCACAATCAGGACGTTTTGGCTGTCGCCAAAGATGCAGATCAGGCGGTAATTGCTCTTTTCATGGTACGCCAAGGACATGTAATTCAGACCGAGCACTTCAATCTCTCTGATTACAGTAAAGATCATAATGAAGAGCAATTGCTCTCTGCCTTTATCGAACAATATTATAGTGAAGCAGCCTCATTACCCGATGAGGTGGTCGTAAGTACTGATTTTTCTCCTGAAAATAAAAAACTTTTAGAACAATTTCTCAGTACTATTCGAGACAAAAAAGTCGGCATTCTGATGCCAGAAAGAGGGGAGAAAAGACAATTGATTGATATGGTCACGGAAAACGCTCAACTCCAATTAGAAAACAACAAAAAGAACTGGCAAAAAGAGCAAACTCATAGTTCCCAAGCAATAGTGACACTACAACAAGCTTTGGGCATGAAGACACCACCCCATCGAATCGAATGTTATGATATTTCCCATATTCAAGGGACCAACAAAACTGGTTCTATGATTGTCTTCATTGATGGCAAACCAGAAAGCAAGCTCTATCGCCGTTTTCATATTGAGAGTTTAGCCGAAGGTGTAAATAACGACTTTGCTTCACTACAAGAAGTACTCACCCGACGTATTCGCTATTTAGATGAACTTTATCGAGCAAAAAAGAAACGGCGGCGGGAAAAAGTCGATACCATGTCTTTACCCGAAAGACCGGATCTGATTATTATTGATGGTGGCAAAGGCCAGCTTTCTAGCGTAGTCAAAGCGTTAAAAGCAGAAGTTAAAGGAGGTCTCAAAGTTGAACTTCCGCTGATAATTAGCTTGGCAAAAAGAGAAGAAGAGATTTTCTTTCCAGGAAAATCAATTCCTTTATTATTGCCCAAAGATACGCCAGTATTCTTCTTGATCCAAAGAATCCGTGATGAAGCTCATCGTTTTGCAATCAAAGGACATAGAAACTTGCGCAGCAAAAAAATGGTAAAATCAAAATTGGACACTATTTCTGGTATTGGTCCCAAGCTAAAGAAAAAGTTGCTTCAGGCCTTTGGTAGTGTACCAGGGATCCGGGAAGCAACTTTTGAAGATATTGTGAAAGTAGTGGGTAGCAAAACCGCTGAGCGCATCAGGGAGATGTTGTAGACGATTTACTTTTTCTTAGCCGCTTTTTTCTTGACAACTGGTCGACGTACAGAAGCAGTTTTTACTGCAGGTTCTGCAATTTTTGTTTCCGGCATCGCCGCTGGGACACTTACCGGCCGTGTCGTATGCAAAGCCAAATCTACTTGGATACCACCCGTGATACCAGAGGCAAAGTTATAGAGACTAGCCAAGATTACCCCATAAAAGAAGCCAATGACCAAGAAAATAACAGTAAAAATACAAGTGAGCAAAAGAATCTCTACTGGTTTGATAGTCAGGGCATGAAACATAATTTGACCATCGGGAGTGATACTCTGCCAACCTAATGATAAAGCTCTTTGGCCCCAGAACACTGTCACTGCATTCAGAATTAAACCAACTAATAAAGTAACGGTAGCACAAAGTAACCCATGTATTTTACCGAGAGAAAATGGTTTAATGCGAGAGACAGTATGTAGCATGTAAGCTTGGTTACTTACTTGTAACCTATACTTAAGCGTTTTTATGGTCAAATCTGTGCGATTGCAAAAGTATATTGCTGATTGTGGAATATGCTCGAGAAGAAAAGCAGAAGAGCTGATCCGTGCTGGCAAAGTCACGATAAATGATAAAATTGCTAGCTTAGGAAATAAAGTTTCTCCTCATGATCAAGTAATGATTTCCGGCAAGTTGATTAGTGCCACTGTGCACAAAGTCACGTATCTAATTTACAAACCCATCGGCTATACATCTTCCACCCAAGATCGTTTTGCCGAAAGATTAGTGACTGATCTGGTTCCCAAATCCAGTGACCGGCTTTACCCTGTAGGTAGACTGGATAAGGAATCTGAAGGATTAATGCTCTTAACGAATGATGGCGACTTAGCGTATCAAGTGACTCATCCTAAATTCTTCTTGACCAAAATCTACGAAATCAATATTACCCCAAATTTTCGCCCGGAAGATCAAAATAAATTAAAAAGAGGCATGCGCGATCAAAAAGAATTTCTCCAATTAGACAAATTAGAAGTGCTGTCACCAATACAACTGAGAATCAGCTTGCATCATGGGAAAAAACGTCATATTCGAAGAATGTTAAGAAAATGTGGCTATGAGGTAGTCAAGCTGGTCCGTACCAATATCGGCCCACTATCACTTGCAGATTTAGCAGGAAAATCTTACCGTCCCCTCAAACCCCTAGAATTGGCAACACTCCACCCCTCCCACCCTAATCCCTAACTCCTTCATTCGTAATTTGTAATTCGTAATTTCCATGTCCCAATCGCTTTTCCTCAGCGCCCTACTCTTCTATCAAGCATCCCAAGGCTCTGTGCTCCTCAATCTTCCCCCCGTAAGTTTACCACCACAGCAGCAAAGTCAAATTTTAGCTGAGAATAAAAGTTTCGACCCAGCTCTTTTTGGCATTCATAAAGATGAAGAAGCTTTAGCTCCAGTAATTGCCGCCCGTGGAGCTATTGTGATGGACGTTAAGACCCAAGCGATTCTCTATCAGAAAAATGCCTATTTACGGATGCCGATAGCTAGTATCACTAAGCTGTTTACTGTTATGACGGCCCTAGATGAAGGAAAAGACCTGAGTCGTCTCATTACCATTGATCAATTCGCTGCTGATATGCCGGCATCAAAGTTATATCTTAAACCCGGAGATAAATTGAGCCTTCATCAATTAGTGCAAGCGAGCTTAATTGCTTCAGCAAACGATGCAACCCAAGCACTAGTAGAAGGAATATTTGGTAATACCGAAAGCGCTTTAGAGAAAATTAATGCAAAAGTTCGTTCTCTAGGATTAATTAATACCCATATTGCTACTGCGGTAGGCTTTGATGATCCTGACAATTATTCTACTCCTTTTGAATTAGCGAAAGCGGTACATATCATGATCAAAGGCTATCCTACTATTGTCGATATCGTAAAAGAAAAGAAGGTGACTATTACTTCTGCCTTAGGAACTAATTATCAAGTAAAGTCTACTAATTTATTACTAGGTAGTTATATTGATATCAAAGGTTTAAAAACTGGTACCACATTACAGGCGGGCGAGTCCTTCGTCTCACTAGGAGCCTATAAAGGTCGCGAATTCATAACGGTAGTCCTCAACAGTCCTGATCGCTTCCAAGAGACAAAAGTGCTCTATGAATGGGTAACTAAACACTATCATTGGCAATAGCTACTAACTCAAGGTATAATAAAGATAGTAAAGAAAACAAAATGAATTTCACCTCACTCAGAGCTGTCATTCGGAACATCAAGAGCCATGTGAATTGTCCTCAATGTGATAATAGTTACTCCAATGATGATATCACGGTTGTTAGTTGTATTGGAGAAAAATGCGCTATCATTGCCCAATGCGACTATTGTAAAACTTCAATTTTGATCACTGCTAGCCTTTCTCCTCAAGGTGCCAACACTACCGCTATGAGTACCAAGAATATGAAAACTGATGTAGAGAAGCTAGGCGCTCAAGAGATTGTCAATTCAGATGATGTTATGAAAGTGCATGAATTTTTGAAGACTTTCAAGGGAAACTTGGGAGATATGTTGCAAAAATAATTTCATCCCAGATTGTGGTTCGGGATGATAACTGAGTTTTGAATGGAGAGAGAGCCTGAATGGCTCTCTTTTTGTTAGCCAAGATAACCATTTTTAGCTATAGTAGGCTACTGTAATTGTATTTATGGTCAGTAAAATAGCTCAATATCAGGGAACAGCGGGGGATTTTCTTTTGGAGAGAAAAGTTGTTATTGAAGAACCATTCTTATTAGGAAGATTAGGTGCTCATCTGATACTAATGCCTGATGGCCAAAGATTTGTGCTTAAGACCGATAAAATAGAATCCACTCAATTAGCTTTGTTGCGCTTCGCTACCGAACATGGTTTTGATTCGGGATGTCGCTTACCCCAATTACATGCTGAAGGCCAAGTAGATGGTAGTAATTGGATAGTTTTGGAACATATCACTGCCCCTAAAATTGCTAGTCTGATTGATACTGAACCACAACGCTGCATTGATACGGTATGGGAAATGGCTCAAGGATATCAAAGGCTATTAGCCTCCTTCTTAGCCGAGCATCCTATCGCTATGGATTATGAAAAAGAAAAAAGGTGGCTATTCGAAAAGATTCAAGCTTGGGGAGCGCCAATTGTTAAAGCTGGATTAATGGAGCAACACAAATTAGAGAGTATTTATCAAGCTTGGGCTCAACTGGTTGAGCAACATGGCACGAGCATGTTTGCAGCAATACATGGTAATATGCATGGAGATCATACATTTTTGCCAGCGACGGGCTCTGGTTATGTGGTGGACCCAGTATGTTGGTATCGTCCTGGTCGAGCAGAATATTATGATTGGGTGCGAGCTTTGGATTGGATGATATTAAAAGCAAAAGATCCTAAGCAAATGTTTAGTTTAGTAATCAAGAATATCAGCACCAGATTGTCCCATGTAGATAAAAATGAATTGCATTGGTTTTTAGCTTTGCGCGGTTTAGGAGCTTTAGGAGCTGATATGTTAGCCAATATGGATACTCCAGCAGTAGAAGCAGCAGAAGAGCGGAGAAATTGTTTCCTTAAGCTAATTACTGGTGAATATTAAAACAAGCTAGACAATCTTTATCTTGAGCTTATACTAACATCTCATCTTTTTGAGACAATCAGTAGGATGAGAAATGATCGCATATCACAAATATGCACTAATTGACTTACCAACTTTTATGAAACGCTTACCAGCAGACGCTAGCAAAAGTTTAGACAGAAAACTTGTCGGAGCGAACATTACCAAACTACAGTTGTTTGAGATTGCCCTCCATCCAGCCACCAGAAATAATCGAGCTGCTTTAGAAAGAATATTAGCTGATCATAGACAGATTGGGGTCGATAGAGACAATGCAGTGTGGGTTATTGCTACAAACCAACACTTGCGCCCTCATGAGCGTAGCTTTACTCATCATTATCATGGTCAAGAAGTAGCTGGAGTGCATATGCCTCAAATGCATCCCTTATTTTTTGACGATCCTCACGCTGTAATTACCCGTTTTACCCCAGGCAGATATTTTACTGACCATTACAATGATGCTACTACAGATACCCTTGCTGCTATTGAAACAGTACATACAGCCTTCCAATTAGCAGCCTATACTTATACGCGTAAGCACAAGGTAGACTTAAGACGCCGTGACGCCGATAAATGGACAATATCTCGTACTTTAGGTTGGCCCTTGAAAAATGCTCGCTATCCTGAAGGAAGACAACATCTGTCTATAGCGGGTTTTGGTAGAATGGTAAAAGGTATTGTTAATCATGTCCTAGTAGCTGATGATCTTATTGGTCCAGCTCATGATGACATTCATGGTGATAGAATTGTGGTAGACGATAAGGGAAAATTACATTTCACTCAATTACATTTATATACACGACCATATCATCAATATTATGATCGTTTACGAGCCTGGGGCCATATGCTGCTTTTTGCTGACGATCCAGTAGCTGTGCGCAGAATTGTTGAAGAGAAAGTTGCTGCATTGTGTGCCGCTATGCCAGCACATGCAGCCGGCATCCGAGCTCTTTGGCAGATGCGAATGACCGGCATGCTCAATGATACTCTCAAAGTATCAGTTAGACTGAATGACCCACATTTCAAAGGCCATCGAGCCGTTTTTAGCGAAATTATCAATGGCAGCTAGCACTCTTACTATTGAGGCTATTCATTGATTTCTTCTTTTTCTCAAAAGCTTTTTTCCTAAACAACATTCAGATAATCCCAAATATAAGCACTAGCTTGCTTGTATACTTTATAGTCAGTAACTATAACAAAACATATATATCTAGTGAGTAGTCAAGCTTTTTTAGCTCTTGTCAAGAAATTAAAGGAGGACTAGAGTACGTCGCTAAGCAATACTGATGACAATTCCTGAAGGTCCCACTTTCCTTACTGCTGATTCCACTGGTGAATTCCCAATAGCTGCTAAAAAGGTTACTCTCATATGCCGAGAAAACAGCCTTTACACCGCTATCCGTAATGAAATAAAAAGGATTTTAGAAGAATTAGGTTATGGAGTAAATGGCCCCTTTTTATTACCACCAAGAGCAAACGCGATAGCTATTCGAGATCATGTAAAAAGACTAATCGCAGACACGAGAGCAAAAAGTTTTCTTGTAGACACCACAATTGCTCATGCCATTGAGGGTGATGCTGAAATAGCTATTCAGCAACCATTGGGTAGTTTGGAAGTGTTATTAGCAGAAGCAGCCTATCTAGCCCTATGCCCTGAATCGATTCATGATCCTCACGCGCTAGAAGGTGTTGAAAGCAATACTACAAAAACTCGCGAGGCTTTAGGGATGTTATTAGGCCTCATTCAAGCAAGACTAGGAAAAACCAGCAAAAGAATCGAACGCTGTGTTATTCTGAGCCAACATCTTGGTGAGCATCATCCTTTTATCTCACAATTATTTACTCAGGCCCTTGTTCCGGCTAATGCAACTGACAATTTCCCGCCAAATAGACAACATCCTGAAATAGATACAGCTTGTACCAGAGTAGAGAGACATATTGCTCGACGTTTCTTAAAACCCTTAGTAAGGGAGGCGGGTATCAGAGAGGTAAAGATAGTGACAGCAAAGATGCCTCCTAGAAAATTGCTTCCAACCCTAATTTTAGGCGATAGGCATTTCTTAGATCAGCAAACTGTACCACCAGGAACAATAGTATTGCCTTTACCCATCGCTAGTGCATTTAGTGCCGCTATCTCACAAGGATTACTTGATTTAGCACACATGGATAACTTTAATACCCGTTTGGCAGAAGTCATCGGTGCTCAAACAGAAATAGCTGAGCGCTCTCATCGCACTTCCGTTCGCGACGAGACAAGAAATCTAGTTAATGTCGGATAACAATTCTGGAACACGTCGTTTCATCAGTTCTACAATTTCCGAACAGAGTGCTTCTTCATCTTTTCTACCATCAATGACCTTGTGGACAATGTTTTTAGTGGGCTCACCATACTGTTTAAATACCGAAACCGTTACTTCTTGGAAATAATCAATATCCATATTGGGTTGGCGCATGAGTCGACGTTCTAATTGGGTATTCACTGGTACATCCAAAAACAAACGAAAATCAAAAAGATCACTAATATGCTCATACAAAAACAGTAAATACCCTTCTACCAAAATAATCGGTGTCGGTTTTACTTCATGTGTCCCAATGGGCGCATCGGCTGCCATAGAATATGTAGGAACAATCACTGATTGATTATTTTTTAGTGCCTTGAGCGCGGTAAAAAATTCCTGCCACAATAAATTCTCAGGCACTTCGCGATTAGGCCATTCTTTATATCGAGGAAATTCAATCAAAGATTTAAAGAAATTGTCTAGTTTAAAATGCGTCACTTGGGGGCAACACTTCACTATGTTCTGAGCAACGGTGGATTTACCAGCGCCGCTAGGTCCAGCTATACCAACCAGATAAGGTGAATTAATAGCCACAAAAAAGTTTTTCCTGCCGATAATAGAAGAAAGTATTGCCCCAGACAAGCTTGATTATCTAGCTACCCCAGGCACTGAGGGCAGCGAAAGATCCACTTGTCCTGAAATACGGTTCCCTGAAGTATTAGGGTTAGCTCTACCACCAAAAGCGTAGATGGCCGCAATGAGTAAACCAATAATAACCACTGCCAATAAGACTCCCAAAAGTACATTTGCTGAGGAATCCCCAGAGGTAGTATGAACTGTTTGAGCCATATAATAGAGGGTTAAGGCCACTAGGTATTATACGCTAATTATATTTAAAGTCAGGCAAGTATATAATTCTGAATACTGACAAGAATGCCAAAGAACTTTATCCATTGCACCTCTGGCATTTTGGGTAAAAAGTATGACGAATTAGCTTGATTAGTATCCTCACCTCCATTGTCATACCAAACGAGATTTGGTATCCAGCAGGGACAATAGTGCTCCAAAGTGACAGATAATTTAAGGGTGACATTGTCCTAACTGGATACCGGATCTGAGTCCGGTATGACAAGTTGGCTGAGGGTGCTGATCCAGCTGATTGGTCATGCTTTTTTGAGCAGATGACCAAACTCTCAATTAAGCTCATTTCGCCGGATTTGTAACTATTTATTTTGCTAATTCTGTCCAGGTTTTAGCAGCTATGTTTTCTCGTAATTCTTTTACTAATCGCCAATCATATCGAGTCAATTTATCTTCAATCACAGTTGCATTATGCTTACCATGAACAACTATAATGCCGGCCAAAGCTCGCAAAGTACTTTTCATCAACACGGGATGCTCTCGATAAAAAGTGGATTGGACAGGTGGACTGGTCCAGCCTTTTCTGGCTACCACTCTAGCCGCCCAAAAAGGACTTGGTAGTGCATCCAAGGCAGCTCTCATACGTTCGTAAGTGGCGTGTGTGATATTGGTATCATTGCCCTGAGCCGCTGCTCTTTCGTAAGTAGCCAATGTCGTTCTTTCCGGCCAATATTCTGGCCTACTAATGACAATGTCTCCAGCTAAAGCCGGATCCTCAATAAGTTCCACATGGTTAGTCGCTTGATCGCTTCTTCTTTCATCTAAGTAACGTACCACCACTTGTTCAAGAGCCAGTTTCTTTACCTCTGGTGACAAGTCTTCATAGACTTTGCCCAAAGAGTTTAGCAACCAAGCTACCCAGGTATGATTAGGTCCACCAACAATAGCATCGCTACCCATAGTTTCCACACATGGGTTTACTGCTCGAACTGCTTCTGTTAAGGGAACAAAAGCATCAATTGCTTGCCGCACATCATCTCTACAAAGAGCTCTGTAGGTGACTGCTATTTTCTGTGCTCCTACTTCTAAGGCTGCAAATTCAGACAAACTGGTAGTTACAAAATCCCGCGCTCCTTTTTGGGCAAAAGCGATTTCAAAATCTAATAATTTTCCCATAATATTTAAATTGTGCAGCACCATAGCAAAAAGCTGTGGCCAGCACAAATTTGATTACCAAGGCATTATTTTCAGCTTTGGCCAAGCTGCTTGCCAACGATGCACTTTATCAAGATAAATCTGTTCGGTAATTTTTACTTTATTTGGGCGCACTACCATTCCTAATAAATCGTGTAAGCCATATGGTGCATATACTGTGAGGATATCATCTGCTTCTAGTCGAATACCAATGGCAGTAGCAGTAGCTGGCCAAGTAGTAATCGCATGTTCAGTGCAAGCATGCGGAGGAATGTCATAACCAAAATGATCTTTGTACCAGAGATGTACTCGCGCTTGATTACGAATCTCTACTGGCCGAGAAATATTTTGAAATGCCGTTAAACCTTTTTGGATACATCGATCCTCAGCTTCATAAGATATATCGGAATCAAAGTAAACAAAGTCATAATCTTTGATACCTTCAAGTGGGGCAAAACCATGAAAATAGTTCCAGACAGTTTGAGCGATTGCTCCTGCACCGACATACCAATTGGGGAAGCCTAATTCACGACCAATTTTGAGCACGGAGGTTAATTCAAGATTCGTGTTGAGTATCTCTTGCAGAGCTATTACTTGTTGATCCAAGGGCAACCAGTGAGCAGATCCAAACATAAGAATGATTAATCATTGGCAAAATAACTCTCCTCACCAGTGAGTATGCAAGTCAAAGATTCAGCTAAATACCACCACTTTGAAGCCAAAGCGTAGCCCTAGTTGTTAAACAACACTTAGCTATCAATCTTCTTCTCCCAGACCGTGACTGACGTCTTAGCTAAAAGCAAATTGCTAATTAAATAACTGTCATTTATAATTCACGCGCTTTTCGCCCCTGTAGCTTAATGGATAGAGTCCCGGTCTTCGGAACCGGTTGTGAAGGTTCGATTCCTTCCAGGGGCACCACGAGCTCGCTTGCGAGTGAGTCTTATTTTTGATTCGTCATTTTTTATCCCTTTTCTTTGGCTGAGGATATTTACGCGAGCTCGAAAAATTAAAAAATAACGAATCAAAAATGAAAAAGTGCCGAAGGATAAATCAATGACAGTACCATAAGGATAGGCCATTATTCAGCATCATCTATTATTCCTTGTTCCTCATTCCTAGGAGTCTTTTTGTATCTAGGACTTTTTGCGAGCTCAAGGAATGAGGAGCAAGGAACTAGGAATTGAAAGACTAAGAAAACAGGTTTTGTAGAGTGAATCTGTCTCATTTCTTACATATGTCCCATTGCTCTTGCTTGCTTCAGTTTCAGATATTCAAAGACAACATATTCTAAACCTTGGCGATCGAGATGGTAATCTTTCCGAGTAAATCTAGTGGAATCGACACTTACTTTTTGAATACTCAAGGCTGGCTCAGGAGCCTGATGCCAATTGGTGATAAAAGTGTTAGTGGCTCGACGCAAATACCATGGTAGATTCACTAAAATGTACCTTCTAGGAAAAGGCTGTCTTTTAGCCAGTATAGCCCTGGCATTGAGTACGTTTTGCGGTGTATTGATAGAGGTATTTTCAATCAATATTGCTGCTCGAGGCACTCCCAACCTCATAGCAATTTCAGCATCTCTTACTGATTCACTAGTATGCGGTGTTGCTACCAATGCTTTTTGGGTATCGCCAGTAAAAATAATCAGGGGAGCTAGACCAGCTTTAAACAATTCTGCAGCCTTATGAGCCTTAACTTCTTCTGGCCCCCCAAAAACAAAAATGATATCAGCAGGTTTAAGATGGTTACTATCATCCACTGCTAAATAGTCCCACAGCACATCTAACTTCTGTCTTTGCTCATCATTTAATGAGCCAGCTACTATCTTGGTAAACAATATATCTAACACAGCTTTTACTCGAGCAATATCAATCGCATCTTTACTGACATATTGATACAAATCCTCTAAGGCAAATGTTGCCAATGCCTCACTTAACTTAAGAAAATCAATATCCATCAATTCAGCAATCGTTGGGGTACCATCAGCAATCTTAGTTAAATATTTACCATCAGTTTGTAATTCTGGATGATAATCGCGTCTGCTCATTATTCAGAACTAATTAATTTTTTGAGGTATTGCCCTGTATAAGAGTCTTTTACTTCCATTACATCCTCAGGAGTACCTGCAGCCAAAATAGTACCTCCGCCTTCACCACCTTCGGGACCAAGGTCAATAATCCAGTCTACACATTTGATTACGTCTAGATTGTGTTCAATAGTAATTACTGTATTGCCAGTTTCCACCAGTTTATTCAGTACTGCTAGAAGTCTATCAACATCAGCAAAGTGCAATCCTGTGGTTGGTTCATCCAAAACATATAGGGTCTTTCCTGTACTACGACGAGCCAACTCAGTAGCGAGCTTCACTCTTTGTGCTTCTCCCCCAGAAAGCGTATTAGCTTGTTGGCCTAGTTTGATATAGCCCAAACCAACCTCCATCAAGGTATCAAGTATCTCTTTGATTTTCGGTACTGGTGCAAAGAATTGTGCCGCTTCTTCCACTGTCATGTCCAATACTTGGGCAATATTCTTTCCTTTATAATGAATTTCCAAAGCCTCACGATTATAACGTTGCCCCTTACATTCTTCACAAGGCACATAAATATCAGGTAGAAAGTGCATTTCTATGCGTACAATGCCATCACCATGACAAGTCTCACAGCGACCACCTTTGACATTGAAGCTAAAGCGACCAGCTTTATAGCCCCGTGTTCTAGCTTCTGGAGTAGCGGCAAAAAGTTCTCGAATATCAGAAAATACTCCAGTATAAGTAGCAGGATTAGAACGAGGAGTGCGACCAATTGGCTTTTGATCGATATTAATTATCTTATCAATATTTTCCAGACCAGAAATACGGCCAAAGGAGCCAGTAGGCTTATTGCTGCGATTAATGTGATTTTCTGCTGCTCTCACTAAAATTTCATTAATCAGGGTAGACTTGCCCGAACCAGATACACCGGTAACAGCAACAAACTTACCAAGAGGAAACTCAGCACGAATATCTTTGAGATTATTCTCTACTGCTCCCTCAATGATTATTTTGAGATTATTTCCTTTTCTCCGATGCATTGGACATTCAATTTTCTTTTTGCCTGACAAATATTGGCCAGTGGTTGATTTAGGATCATGCATGATTTCAGTAGGAGTACCAGCTGCGATCACTTTACCGCCATGTTTTCCCGCACCAGGTCCAATATCCACAATATAGTCAGACGCTAGCATGGTATCCATATCATGTTCTACCACTATCACGGTATTGCCCAAATCTCGCAGACTCTTGAGAGTAGAAATCAATCTATCATTATCTCTTTGATGTAAACCAATAGAAGGTTCATCTAGCACATAGAGAACACCAAGTAATTGTGCGCCAATTTGTGTAGCCAAACGGATGCGCTGAGCCTCTCCTCCAGACAAAGTGCTAGCTGAACGACTCAGGGTCAGGTAATTCAGACCGACATTGTTCAAGAAATGTAGACGATCATTAATTTCTTTGATAATCCGACTAGCAATCATTTGTTGATGAGCTGACAAGTTCAGCTCTTTAAAAAAGCTTACGGCTCTAGCAACAGACAATTGAGTAACATCAATAATTGATTGCTCGGCAATTTTCACTGCCAAAACCTCTTTTTTTAATCTTTTTCCCTCACATACAGGACAAGTGAGAATTTGCATGAATTTTTCAATCTCTCTGCGCACATAATCTGATTCTGTTTCATTATAACGACGTTCAAGATTAGGAATAACACCTTCATAGGTTACTTTCATATTACCTTCAAAGCCATATTCTTTGACACCACGAATAGAATATACTTCGCTACCAGTACCACGTAGCACCATCTGCTTCACTTCAGGTGACAACTTATTATAAGGGGTATTAAGATCAAAACCGTAAGTTGTCCCTACTTCTCTCAAGATGCGATTGTACCAATTTAAACGAGACGAAGTTTTTGCCCAAGGGACAATAGCTCCTTCAGCCAAAGTGAGTCGGGGATTGGGTATAATCAGATGTTCATCGACTTCTAGTTTTGTGCCTAGGCCATGACATGAACCGCAGGCACCATGAGGACTATTGAAAGAGAAGCTTCTAGGAGTAATTTCTGGCAAGCTGATCGCACAATAGACACAAGCAAAATGCTCACTAAAAAGTGTTTCTTCGCTAGTAGTCATATTGACCAATAACATCATCCCTTCGCCTAAACTTAAAGCAAGTTCTACAGAATCAGCAAGACGACTCAAATCTTCTTTTTCATAGGCCGCCTTTGTCACCATACGATCGACAATCACCTCAATGGTATGACCTTGGTTTTTATCTAAGCTAATTGTGTCAGAAATATTGTACATGGCACCATCCACCCGCAAACGGACAAATCCACCTTTTTTGATTTGTTCAAACACTTTAGCATGCTCACCTTTGCGATCCTTAACTAATGGCGCCAATAACATCAGCTTCGTCTCAGCTGGAATAGCTACAATCTGATCCATAATTTGTTGCACAGTTTGCTTCGTCACTGGCCGATTACAATTAGGACAATGCGGTTGGCCGACTTTGGCAAAGAGCAAACGCAAATAATCATAGATCTCAGTAACAGTACCTACAGTAGAGCGGGGATTACGAGAAGCACTTTTTTGATCAATTGAGATCGCTGGAGACAAACCATCAATTTGATCCACATCAGGTTTTTCCATCAATTCCAAAAATTGACGGGCATAGGTAGAAAGACTTTCCACATAGCGTCTTTGCCCCTCAGCATAAATAGTATCAAACGCAAGAGAGGATTTGCCTGAACCAGACAAACCAGTAATCACAATTAGCTTATCCCGAGGAAGCTCCAAATCAATATTTTTCAAATTGTGAACCCGTGCACCATGAATAACAATCTTATCAGAAGCCACTGGAGATAGAGTTATGTATTTACGTTAGTGAATGCTACCGCGGTCACTGCAGTTCGTCAAATATTCACTCTACTACTCGGGTTAAATTAAACAACAGGTGGGAGAAAGTAATTTTGCGAGAGTGGTTAAATCAAGGGAAGAGTTGAAGTAAGTGAAGATCAGATACATTACCAATCACGATTTCTATTAGTGACTCTGGGCGGAGCTGTGCAGTGGATTAATGAGCTTTTCTCTCAATCAGCCTAGCACCTGTTTCAAATCTTCTACTCCCACAAAGGTATGTATCTGCATCCCTAGCGCTTGAGCAGCATCAGTATTCTGCTTACGATCATCCACAAACAAACATTCACCTGGACTTAATTTCTGTTCGGCGAGCACAAAATGAAATATTGCCGGATCTGGTTTTTGTAGTCCTATTTCATCAGAAAAATAGACTTGCTTCAAGAAAGAAAAATCTTCATGAGCTCGTAAGTAGCAACTGCGATCGCGCATTTGATTGGATAACAATATCAAAGAGAATCTTTTAGCAAGTGCTCTCGTATATGCAAACATTTTTTGTTTATAGACTTTCTGTTCTTCATCTTCATAATTGTAAGTCATAATGCACTCTTCATTACTTTTCCTCAAGTGAAAATATGTGCATAAATCAGACCAGAGCTGAGTAGAACTAGCTGCCGTATAATAAGGTGCTTCCATTTTTTCTAGTACGACTTCATCGGGAAATAGCAGACGTGCTCCTCGGTATTCATCAATAGTAAAAACACCATCGTAATCAAAAATGAGAGTAGTTATAGAGGACATGGAAAGTATTTTTCTCCCACACCTTAAGTCGAAATCACTGCCAAAGCTAGTAGGAAGATTCCAATCATACTTTAATAATGTTTGGTGGAGATTGGCATTACCTTATATGTACCTACTATTCACCATTTATCTCGTAGAAACTTCGGCAAAAAAATAAAACTTTACACCAACAAGGGTAATTGTTACTGTCTCAGCAATTATTAATAATTGCCATGCAGAAATCGTCCAGTAAGCTAGTTACAGGTCTTGGTGTTATTTTGAGTGTAGGCGTATTAAGTGCAGCTATTTTGACCACACAAAATAATCGTTCTTTTCTGGCCTCTGTGATTGACCCACAACCTGCAGAAAAAGTAGAGAGCATTGTCCCATTAGATCAGAAACCGGAAAACACCCAACCCACTGTTTTTGGTGGCGGTTTGAACACACTGAATGTTAGAAAACTAGTTAGTGTTAATGGCGGACCATTTCAGGATGCTGATACTCTTGATACAGCTGTAAGTGCCAGATCAGGGGATAGTGTCGATTTTCTGATCAATATCAATAATACTGGTAGCGATGTGGAATATGTCACTGTTGAAGATATTTTCCCTGCACAATTAGGCAGTTACAATTTGCGTACCAGTTGTTGGAATGACTCAGATCCTAATAGTGTTGAACCTAATCCTCGGTTAGCTCAAATTCACTATGAATGTCAGTATAGCCCACCATCACAACGCTTCTTTCGAGCCCTAACAACTATTAGCCCAGATTTGTTTTATATCAACCCGCCTTATTTTAGTGGCAATCGAACTGAACAAAGTCATGTTCTTCATATTTTAGTACGTGGTCACTTTATCAATTCTCGAAATTATAGTGCAGGCGCTGGTGCTGTGTGTAATCAAGTAGTGGTAAATGCTGGATGGATAGTCATCCGTGACAATGCTTGTTCACGTATTCGTGAGGAGATTTTGGCGCCAGAGATTATTCGCACTCCATTACCTAAAGTTCCCGAAATTGTGCCTCCACTTCCTGAACCGAAAGAAGTAATTATTAAGTAATCTGTCGATTAAAAAGAAAGCGGCTTTATCTTTATAGGTAAAGTCGCTTTTTATAATATTCTCTTTTATTCAACTACACTTTTCACTACTTTGTGTTTGATCAATTTCGATAGCATGAATCTGTTTTCACTAAAAGCTCCTGGTGTAGCACTATTAGCATCTCTCATCGCAATTACCCCAGTTAATGCCGCTCAATTTTCCGAGTGCAGCTCAGCCAATTCCACCCAATTAGCTCAACAGCTTGACCAATTGATCGCTATTTATCCTAGACATACTCAAGAGGTGATCAAAGACAATAGTAGTGCACATCTGCAAGCTCATGATTACCGACCAATGAGAATCGAAGAACGCTTTCTATACAAAGGTGACGAGCGCATTCAAGGTATTATGGTAAATGTGTTTTTACATAAGCGAGAAGCCAGCTTAGAACAGTTCCGTCAAGATGTGGCTGTTATGAAAGCAGAGGGGATTTTGGGTGTCTCTTTGGAGGTACCTTGGTATGAATATGAATCAGCAGATAATCAATTTACTCCGCCCGTTTATATTGAAAAAGCATTGGATATTATTGAAGAGCAAGGACTATATTCTACTATATTACTAGCTCCCCACTACACACCGGATTGGGTATTTGCCAAATTGGGTGATATTTATATGCATACACCTGATGGCAGAAAAATCATTTGGGATAATATCCGTCAATTAGTGCCAGAAACAGGCGCGTATCTTACTTATTCTCCTTTTGCGGATGCAGCTAGCCAAGAACAGATAGTATTTCAAACAAATGCTGTGCAGCATTATGAAAAACGCGCATCAATGATCGCAATTTTCCTTAGCAATGAACAAACCTATCCTAAAGAAATTAGGGTTGATTATTCAGAACATGCCAAACTCGCTTGGGTAAAATATTTAAATGCTATACAAAAGCCGACATTTGCTTTACCCACAGATAGCAACGATCCTAATTACCGATTATTCGAATACTTTTTGCAGGATGGATTAGCAAAGTACCAAGCGTATATTCTTGCCGAAGTACAAAAACAGCAAAACACTCAAGTACCATTGGCACATCGGTTGATGCTCTATGAATCAATGTCTGATAATGCTCATAAGTTTCACCAAAGACCAACATCTAAGCTGGTTAATTCTCCTATCTTAGTCAATGACATTTATGGTTTCACACCTAATGTATTTGCCGCCCAGTATAGTTATCAAAAACCAATTATTATCGCTGAGACTAATATTTTGGGAAACGCTTGTGGGGAAGATACCCTGTACCACTATCTGCTTTTCCAATTTCTCCATGGTGCCAGCATTTCTAGCGTATTCAAATGGCAAAGAGGCAATGACTATTATTCTCTCTTAAATTTGGATGGTTCACTAAAAGATCGGACAAAAGGGATCGTAAAAGCAGCAAGAAAGATTAATGCACTTGTTGATCTGACTTATCCAGAACATGCTCACTCTTATTTTATTGATCGCGATCAAGTATTGAATCTAGCGAAGGAGGGCAAACGGTACCAAATCGACTCTACAATAGAACAGGCATGGGCAAGAGGAATATTTCCCCAGCTAAATTGGCAAGATGAAAATACCTCAGATTCATTTGCTCTGATTATTGCCAATACCCTTTACCTTTCCGGTTCTACTTTGACTTTGTTAGTTCTTCTTAAGCTTTTTTGGGGTCTATTTCTCTAAACCTTCCATACCGTTTTTCTGTATTCTTTGCCAATCGTAAGGCAATTTGAACGTTTCTAAAGCACGAACAATAGCAGCAAAAACACTCCAAACTGAATAATCTTGGTAAATAAACCCATTACCCGATTCCCAAATTGGGTCGTAATCTTGCACACCATTAGCAACTGGTGCCACAGGAACAATGCCATATCCTAGACACGATTGTGTGAAAGATTGATCACCGTTTGGTGGAGTTATCACTATATCTCCAGCAGCCAATGCTTGATGAATATTTTTCTCATTTGCTTCTAATTGAGTGCACCATTGCAGCATATCTTGATTGCAAGACTTATTGGAAGCCAATATCAAAATAGTCGCATTAAGCTTCTGCAAGCCAGGCATTAGGTCTTCCAAAAGAGTCCGGTCTTTTTTGACCGTAAAAAGCCCAGGGAGCAAAATTACTAGAGGCTTTTTAAGATCAGCCTTATCTTTAGCTAACTCTTGTAACAATTGTTTTTTATTATCTTTTCTTTTGCTTAGTGAACGGGCACTAAATTGTACTGAGAGATATGCATCCTCTTCAGGTGTAGTGAGCATAGGTTCTACCGTATCTACTGAAGTAGCTGAGAAAAAATGGGAGTGGACAGAGGACATAGAAGAAATACAGCAATCCCCTAAGTATACCAGCTCTTATAGCCACTCACTATGCTTATATAACCACTAGAGGGCCACAAATGGCACTTATCAATTGACAAATTAACGATTAAACATTAAAGTAACCATCCTGCATATCCCCATTGTTAGGAACTACAATTCCCCCAAGAAATACTTTTCTGTATAGTGGCACCGAACTTCATCTGTTCAAACCCTATGCATGAATTAAAAGTACAATTAGCAAGCCTAGCAGATAAACTCTCTCAGCTGAGAGAATTTCTTTGACGTAGATAGATTAATAAAAGAAAAGCAGGAGCTAGTACA
The DNA here is from genome assembly GCA_016207805.1 of Candidatus Abawacabacteria bacterium. Taxonomy (NCBI): domain Bacteria; phylum Candidatus Abawacaibacteriota; species Candidatus Abawacabacteria bacterium. Next base: position 55,349 of record JACQZO010000001.1, read on the forward strand.
AAAAACAGAGCAAGCTGCCTTTTGGCAGGATCAACAGCAGGCTAAAAGTGTTTCCGAACGGATTCACGAAATAGATACCACCCTTGGAGAACTTAGGCAGCTAGAAGAGCAACAGAAAGAACTGCTGGAATTAGTGACAATCACTTCCCCCGAACAAGATCCAGAATTAGCCAAAGAGCTGCACAGCAAAGTCCCTGACTTGATGCTGCGCTTTGAGCACTTTGAAACAATCACCTTTTTGCATGGCAAATATGATAAGGGTGACGCTATTCTTACTATTCATGCCGGTACTGGCGGTCTGGACGCTCAAGATTGGGCACAGATGTTATTTCGTATGTATTCCCGTTTTATTGAGCGAGAACATTTTCAGGCGAAACTTATCAATCTCTCACCAGCAGAAGAAGCGGGTATCAAAACAGCAACACTTGAAATCAAAGGGCCCTACGCATACGGCCTACTAAGGAGCGAAAATGGTGTACATCGTCTAGTCCGCAATTCTCCCTTCAATGCCAAACATTCAAGAGAAACGTCCTTCGCTTTGATTGAAGTGATGCCCATCTTTCCTGATAATGTAACGGTGACAATTGATCATGATGAATTGCGTATCGATGTATTTCGTGCTGGTGGCCATGGTGGCCAAGGAGTAAACACTACTGATTCGGCAGTACGCATTACTCATCTTCCTAGCGGAATTGTGGTCCAATGCCAAAATGAACGCTCTCAATTACAGAACAAAGAATTAGCGCTCAAAACATTACGTCATCGCTTAACCGCTTTAAAGTTGGCTGAACAACAAGAAGAGCTGAAAGAATTAAAAGGTTCTCACCAAAATAGTTGGGGCCATCAAATACGTTCGTATGTTCTGCACCCTTATACTTTGGTAAAAGACCATCGGACTAATACGGAAGCTAGTGATGTACATAAAGTACTAGATGGTGAGATCATGCCATTCATTGAAGGTTATCTAAGACAAAAGCCATGAGCGGCGTAGTGCGAAGGCAAAAGGCAGAAGGCAGAAGGCAGAAGTTAAAGCTATTAGAAGAAATCCAACAATATCTTCGGCAGTTCTTCAAAAAGAATGCTACTTTTATCATTGCTGTATCTGGAGGCGTAGATTCAATGGCCTTGCTTCACTGCCTAAGTCAAATCAGTAAATATCACTACATTGTTGTTTCTATTGATCACTCTATTCGCCAAGATAGCAAGGATGATATTGCCTTAGTAAAAAAGGCTGCGCAGAAATATAAAATTCCTTTTCATAGCAAAAAAGTAACGGTACCAACACTTGCCAAACAGCAAAGAAAAGGCCTGGAAGAAGCGGCTCGTGATATTCGTTATCAAGTATTACAAAAGTATCAGAAGAAGTACCAAGCTGCAGCTATTATTACAGCTCATCACCAAGACGATCAATTAGAAACCATTCTCTTTCACCTCATTAGAGGTAGCGACATTCAGGGTTTGGTAGGAATGGAAATGCTCAATAAGCAACAGATCTTCAGACCGTTATTAACTACTGCAAAAAAAGACATCATTGCTTACGCCCAAAAACACCAATTACAATGGCGAGAAGACAGTACTAATAGAGATACAACATTAAGCAGAAACTTCATTCGCCACAATCTGCTTCCACATTTTCCCAGAGAACTTATTATCCAACTCAGCAATCAAGCCAAAACCGGCATTGCTACTTTCGATCAATTTATTGAAAATTGGCTACGAGATCATCTAAATAAAGATGATGATCAATTATATTTCAAACGCCAAGATTTTTTTGCATTGCCCATATACTTACAGTTCTACCTTCTCCAACACATTACTAAACACTATTTTCGATTAAGAGACCTCAGCTTTAGTTGGTTAAGCAGTGTATATCAGTGGATTACCCAGTCCAAAAGCTCAAGCAGATATCGTTATCGTAATAAGTTGCTACTCAAGCATAAACTCTCAAAAATCTATCTTGTGAAAGATTAGCAGCTACCGTGATGCATGTCCTCGCATCACGGTCAACACAGCTCGCCTAGTCCACACATCCATTTCACTCAATTCACGAGCGGAAATTCCTCCCCGTGCAAGTCGCTCCTTGATACAAGCAACTAAATCATCTCTACGACTAGGAGTACTAGGTGAAACAGTATTTCCATCGTACAAATTATCAACCGATCTTCTTTCTATTAGAGCCATAAAAGTTAAATAAATAATTAAGTAAGTATTTAATAATGTGATACGTTCTGCTTTGGCCTATGTGCTAGCTAAGTAACATAAACCAGTTACGTGCTATTTTCTACCAATTTCTTTAATAAAAATAGATGGTACATATATAGGGTAGGGTCTTAAAAGTGTCAATATTAAAATCTGATCCAAGCTGGTCCTCACCATTCGTAATTCGTAATTTGTAATTTGTAATTCCTCCTATTTATTGCTTTCCTTCATTTTCATCAGTAAAATTCATGGGCAGGTTTTTAATAAACGCATATATGGACAGACAGAAAAAAAATACGCAGCGAAGTTATCTCACCATCATTGTTCTTGCTCTCTTACTTTCCTTATTTGCTATTTTCTTTAGCAATGACTTGCTAGGCCCCGCACCTCAAGAAGTAAGTATCAATGAAATTTACCGTTTGCCAGCCGATAGCATTGACTATGTTCAAATTGAAGGAAATACCGTGATTGCTAAGCTTAAGAACAATACTTATTTGCAAGCAAATAAAGAGACTGAGGATGTCGCTCGTGGTCAATTTGATCCAGCAGTGAAAGTTTTTGTAAAAGATAGCAGTAGGGGAGAGTTTATTTTGAGCTTACTAGGTAATTTACTACCTATTGCCGCTCTCGTCTTTTTTATCTTTTTTATTTTTCGCCAAGCTCAAAGCAGCAATAATTCTGCTCTTTCTTTCGGCAAATCACGAGCACGACTGTATAATAAGGAAACTAACAAAGTTACTTTTGCTGATGTTGCTGGCGCCAAAGAAGCAAAAGAGGAATTGAGTGAAATCGTCGACTTTTTGAAAAATCCCAAAAAGTATCTTAAAATTGGCGCCAAAATTCCCCATGGCGTTATGTTATTCGGCTCTCCGGGTACCGGAAAGACCTTATTAGCTCGAGCCGTAGCTGGAGAAGCTAATGTACCTTTCTTTAATATTTCTGGTAGTGAATTCGTGGAAATGTTTGTTGGTGTTGGTGCCAGCCGTGTTCGAGATCTATTCAACAAAGCAAAAAAGAATGCTCCGGCAATTATTTTCGTCGATGAAATTGACGCTGTGGGTAGACAGCGAGGCGCAGGTCTTGGTGGGGGAAATGATGAACGTGAGCAGACACTCAATCAAATCCTGGTTGAAATGGACGGTTTCGATACCAATGCCAATGTGATTGTAATGGCTGCCACCAATCGTCCTGATGTATTAGATCCCGCATTACTTCGTCCAGGTCGTTTTGATCGTCGTATTGTGATCGATAACCCTAGCTTGGATGATAGAGAAGCAATCTTACAGGTTCATACTCGCAATAAGCCTTTGGAAGAAGGCGTTAATTTATTAAAAATTGCCAAACAAACTCCTGGCTTTAGCGGAGCAGATTTAGCCAACTTAGTAAACGAAGCCGCCTTGTTGGCAGCTCGTCAGAATAGAGAGAAGTTAAGTCAGAAAGATTTAGAATCTTCTATTGAAAAGGTGATGCTTGGCCCAGAACGGAAGTCAAAGATTTTGACCGAAGAAGAAAAAGTACTCACGGCGTATCATGAAGTAGGTCATGCTTTGGTGGCAAAAATGCTCATGCATACTGATCCTGTTCACAAAATCTCTATCGTATCTCGGGGACATGCTTTAGGAGTTACCTGGTTCTTGCCTGAACGAGACAAAGCATTGGAATCTAAGGCTCATTTCATGGATGAAATTGCTGCTTCATTGGGAGGCAGAGTGGCTGAAGAATTAATGTTTGGTAAAGACTATATTACTACTGGCGCCAGCAATGATATTGAAAATGCTACAAGCTTGGCGCGTCGAATGGTGACTCGTTTTGGCATGAGTGACAAGGTGGGCGCAGTAGCCTATGGTAATCCACATATGGCCATATTTTTAGGCAAAGAATTGGGGGAACAAAAGAATTATTCTGAAGCATTAGCTTACGAGATCGACCAAGAAATTCGTAAAATAATTGATAGTGCTTATGGCGTAGCAAAAAACATACTGATTCAGCATCGTCAGGTGCTCAAAGATATTGCTCAGGAATTACTCAAACAAGAGACTTTAGATAACAATGCGTTTGATGCCTTCTTCAAAGATGTTCCCGTCCCTGAAAAAAAGTCTCAACCACAACTTTTGCCTGCCTAGATTCACTCTATGAATTTTTACCCGCAATTGGAGAAAAGCTATCTTGCCAGTCGCAGTCTCCCCCTGTGGCTAATCGCAAACAGCGGTCTGCTCTTCCTGGCAATTACTTTTCTGCTTGGCTGGCAGCTATGGTATGAAAGCTTTTTCACCCTGCTAAAAAGTACCTTGCGACACACGGCAGTATCAGGAGAAACAGCCCAAGTTCTCATTACCCAAAGCTATGTCATCGGCAAAAGTATCTTTTTGATCTCACCATTATTTCTCTTGTGTTGGCGGGCAAGCGTTCCCCTTACTTTAGCGAGACTTAACAATTTAGCACATCATAAACCATGGTGGCATATATTTGTTTTTGATCTTACTAAAATGCTGCTGATTGCTATATTAGTTTGGGCTATTATATCTTCGCTTAAAAGTGGTCAGTGGTTGCTCACTCTACTAGTTATCCTGCTATTCATCGCTGGTTTTTCTTTTTTACGCTATTCCCAAACAATTTATTTTTCCTCAGAACACAATCACTTTTTCCGAGCAATAGGACGTAGTTGGCTTCAACACATTTCCCATGTGCTTTTTTTACATAGTTTGGATACCTTACTTAGTCTGATTGGCTTCTGCTTCCTTGGTTTAGTAATTGCTAGCTTCACCTACTTGCCGTTTTTAGTGGCTGTATCCATTTTACTAATTTTGCTTTATATTTTTGGCAGATTATCTCTCATCTGGAAAGGGCTTTGGTCCTATGGAGCGTACGCTATTATGACCGATCACATCTCTGTATCATGAATTATCCAGAAATATTCAAAAAAGCCTGGCACATTACCACAGAACATAGATATCTGCGGGTATTAGGCTCCTTGGCATCATTATTTGCCATGTTAATTGGCATATTGCGCATTCGCTATATATGGCCTACACCTATCGGGACAGGTAGAGATATTTGGCAATATTTACTAACTCATACGGCGAACCCATTAGGCTGGGCAATCTTGATTGGTGTTGCCCTGCTTGCACTATATGCCTTGGCCTTCATTTTCAATGTGATTAGTGAAGGGGGCATTATTAGTGCCATTGCTAAGATGTATGATCATCAGGCACAGTTAAACTTTAGTAAAACAGTGTCTTTGGGCTTACAGAGCTTCCTTCCCCTCACCGAATTTCGGGTACTTACCAATGCCTTTCATATTGGCTCTTATATACTGTATATTTTACTCTTTCGTTTCTATTTAAATATCTATTTACCTGGCAATACAATCATTCAAGATTTTATGCCACTATTAATCATTTTTGGCGTAATTATCACTCTTACCACGATTTTGCTTAATTATGCTGATTACCATTTGGTCATTCATAAATCTTCGGTAATTGATTCTATTCGTAAAAGTTCATTACTAGTGGTATTCCACTTACAAGAAACCTTGTTAATTACATTGTTGTTGATTCTTATGGTAATTAGAACTTTATTGAATTTATTACTGATCTTTGGCCTACCAGCAATTGCTGTCTATATTGCCACTTTCACTCAAGTTTTATTACCATATACTGCAGCTTTAGCCGTAGCTGCAACTTTTGTCATCCTCCTTTTCATTTGGTCAGTTATCATTTCGGGCACATTAACTGTATTCACAACGGCAGTATGGACATTAACTTTTTTAGAATTAGAGAAAAAACAGGAACACAAGATTCTCATGAGTGAACCTGATCTCTAAATCTTCTTCATGGCCATTAAATCTCCTCTAAAAAACCTTTTTTCTCTGCTCCGTTCCGGCAGTATTTTATTAGCAGTTAGCTCCTTAATTAGTCGCGCCTTGGGTTTATTGAGAGACCGTTTACTGACACATACCTTTGGTGCTAGTAGACTAGATGGCACTATTAGTGAATTGGATGCTTATTATGCAGCTTTTCAATTACCAGACTTGTTGTATCAAATTATTATTCTGGGCACTATTTCTGCCTGCTTTATTCCTTATTTTAGTGAACTCTACACCGAGAAAAAAGTCGACGCTTGGAAGTTAGCCAACAATACCATGACGAGCATTATGATTGTGATGACCTTGCTGGTTATTGGTAGCATTGTTTTTAGTAAACATATCCTTTATTTGCTCATTCCTGGATTGGACCCAGCGACTCAAGAATTAACGCTTGCTATCACCAGAATAATGCTAGTCTCACCTTTGTTTTTTAGCATCAGTGCGATTACTGGAGCGATCTCAAATAGCCTGAAACGTTTTGCTGCATTTGCTATTACACCAATTCTTTATAATGCTGCGATTATTTTAGCCATTTTGGTACTAACCCCAAAATATGGTATCTATGGCGTAAGTATTGGAGTAGTAGTCGGTTCTTTTCTCCATGCCATGATTCAAACCTTCTCCGCTTGGCAAGCAGGCTTCCGACCAAAGTTTTACCTTGATTGGGAAAATGGTACGTTTCGACAAATGATTAAAAGCAGTATACCCCGGTTATTAGCCTTGGCTGTAGCTAGAATCAATATTTTAGTAGATACCATGCTAGCTTCTTTATTAGTAGCCGGTAGCATTACTATTTTCAATCTGGCCCAAAATATCCAAAGTCTGCCTATGGGAGTTGTTGGCGTATCGATTGCAGTTGCTAGTTTTCCAGTATTTAGTAATTTCATTAATCAAAAAAAACACGTTGAGCTCCATGAACTAATTTGTGAGAAAACACGCAAAGTGATCTATGTTTTGTTGCCACTGACAATATTAACCATTTTACTCAGAACCGAAGGAATCAGACTTTTATTCGGCAGTGGCCGATTTAATTGGGTAGATACAGTAATTACAGCCAATACACTCGGCCTATTTGCGCTCAGTTTTATCTCGCAAAGCCTGCTTCCTATTATTACTCGCATCTTTTATGCATACAAAGATACCGTCTCTCCCTTATGGACATCATTAGTTACCATTGTCACCAATGTAGTACTTAGTATCCTTTTCATCTTTATTTTCAATCGTGAAGTAGTATCTTTAGCCTTATCCTTCACCATTGCTAGCTTTGTGCAACTCATATTATCTCTTTATCAACTCAGGAAAAAGTATCAGTTAAAGATCTTTTCCAAGCATGACAGCGCCTTTTATGCCCATACCATTACTGCATCATTGTGCTTAGCAATTGCGGCTCAGCTCATGAAAGAATTCTCAGGTACTTTTTTGGATCCTTTGGATAGTTTTCTCAAAGTGAGCACAAAAATAGCGCTAACAGTTGGTGTTAGCGCTACTATTTATCTCGTTATTCAAACTTGGTTCGGCCACAGTTTAAAATGGCTACTCAGAAAACAATAAACTTACGCAGCGACCGGATCAATATTCACATAAGTAACTAGGCGAGTGCGCCCATCAAAACGCTTTCGTTTCTTCTCTTGAAAACTAACAGTACCAGCCACTAAAGCAAAAAGAGTGAAGTCTTTACCTTGACCAACATTTTTACCAGCAAAGTAAGTATTTCCTTTTTGGCGAACAATAATACCACCAGCAAGGGTTGCTTCTCCACCAAAAAGTTTGATACCAAGACGTTTTGCCTGCGAATCACGGCCATTATAGACCGTACCACCAGCTTTTTTCGTTGCCATAAAATTGAATCATAAAATTAACCGGCGCAATTATAGCATTAGTTGCGCACAAGACAAGTGATTTCGCGACCCACAATTTGCTCAGCCCGAACATATGTAGACTGAAAAGTTTTATGCCACCCTTTATGCTCAAGAATTTGCCAGGTACGCTTGGCTAAACGTGATTCACCAGCGAGCGTATAGACAATTGGCGTAGCGATCACCATTTTAGTCACCGATGAGTCTAACAGTCTTAAGAAAAACTTTTGATAGATCGGTTCCACTTTTTGCCAGAAAGTACGCAATTCTTGAGGACTATTTGCTTTCTTATGTTGTGGTTGCCCCAAATAGCCTTCAGCTACAATGATATTCACGGCAGCATCAAACTGTTCCCAGGGTAAGGTAATATCTTGCTGCCACACTTTTAGAATTAGTGCTTGCTGCTCTACAGACAGTAATTTCTTAATATTTTCTTCAGTCGCTGTAATGGCTTCTAAATCTTTATCACTACCAATATTTGTGATACCTAATAAAGCAGCTTCAATTAAGATAGTGCCAGTGCCACAAAAGGGATCCCAAATAAGTTCATTAGTAGCAACTTGCGCTCCATTTAGCATAATCTGGGCAAGTTTGGGAGGTAACATGCCCCGAATCATCGACCGTTTCGGCTTACCATAATCTCTGTCGCCATAGGCAGCAATATCTTGCTGAGCTACCAATTGGCCAAAAAAGAGCTCTTTTTTTTCATTTTCCCAACGGTAAAAAACCGTACCTCTTTCCTGCAATAAATAACGTTTTTCAATACGGTAGCGAACTGGTCGTTCAAATAGTTCTTTCAGCTCTTCTAACATCTGCTGACGTTCAGAAGCACTATAACCATCAGCAATAATAGTAATTTCTCTACCAGACTCATGCAATATCCATTCTTTCTTTTGCTCTAAAACTTCTGCCCAATTATAAAATGGCCGATTATCCAACCAAATAATCTCTTTCGTTCCACCAAGCCTCTTTTGCAGGGTAGCAAAATCAATATCTCGAGCATCTTGATCAGAAAGCATTAATCCCAAGGGATGATCTTGAAATTGGACATTAGGCAGTACGGATCGTAATTCCCAGACAGCTAAATCTCGATGATTTCCTAAACAAAATATATACATAAATGAAAAGCAAATAGCAGTGGCACAAGCATAAACAAAGTAGAGTGAGAATGAAATAGCTACCAATTTATGCTTAGTCCACTCACATTGAGCACAAAAATATTATTTCTCCTTATTACTCTACTGATAGCAGTGATTAGTTTTCAAGCTGGTTTTCACAAAGGCCACAATCAGGTGAACTGTGATCCATTTCGCCTGATCAGAGACCCTGCTCGGACTCCTTATCCTAATATCCAATCACTATTAAAAAATCCGCAATAGCTACTCGCCCTGATGATAAAAAAGAGCGGAGCGCTTGGCACTATCGGGATGGACTTTATCCAACTCTTCGGCAGGAATTCTCTCTAACAAGTAGTCATTAATTTGATTCATAGGCACAGTTTGTCTCTTACCTGTTTTCATATCTCGCACCAAAACAATATCTTCATTCACTTCCATTCTCCCCAACAGCACACAATAGGGGATTCTAAATTTGTAGGCAATGTCGACTTGTTCTTGCATACTACCTTTACCCATACTACCAATTACTTTAATGCCCTGATCACGCAATTGATAAAGCAATGCCATACCTTTTTTCTTCGCTTCGGGACCTAATTGGGCCACATAGACATGAATATTATCTTTGAAAGGAACGAACACATTTTTCTCTTGCATCACTTTAATCACTTCGTCTAAGTTTAAGCAGAATGATCGGCCGGCAATACTATTTTCCTCATCAACAGCTAAGATATTTTGATAATGTCCGATATGCCCTACTTTTTTCTGATCAAGGTAAATTTCACCATATAAAGGCTGAAAAAATGAATATGTATCAGAGAATAAGTAATCTTGCCATTCGTATTTTACCTCTAATGCCTCCAAATATTCTTCAATATTTTGATAGAATTCTTTTAGATCAGGACTAAAGTACTTTTCTAATCTGGGAGCCAATTTGGCTAAAATCTGACAATCTTCTTCAGGACAGCTCAGCAATGAGAAGAATTTCTTTTCTATTAAATTTCCTTTACAAACGCTACAGAGTGAACGTTCTTTGCCTAAATAGTATTGCTCAATTTCCCCAGCAAATTTTTGTCGAGCCTCGACGTCACCAATTTTACTTAGCTTAACAGTGAGACAATTAACAATACCAATGTCACTACAAATTGTTTGCCATAGCTTTAAGATCTGGGCATCGAGCGCAGGATCTTCTTCACCAATAATTTCAATATCAAAGCCCAAAAACTGCTTCACCAGTAATTGTTCTTGCTGCCATTCAGTAGCAAAGCACAAATCAAGAGCGTACAACTCTTGTGGTTGCGGCTTCTCTGACATTTTATGGGTAATATAGGCACGCCAAATGCCCCACATAAAACCACTTCTCAATACTAATTCATTACTTTTCCCTTCAGCTACATTGAAAAGAACCCGTTCACCCCACTTTGCTTGTGGGAGAGAGTCTAGGATTACTGGACGCTCAAAAATAGGAGTTGTAATACGTCTAATACCGGCTTGCCGACAACGATATCGAATGACCTTCTTAAGAAACGAAGCCACGTTATGTTCATCAGGAAGCATATCACGCATACCACGAGGAGGACTATAAAAAGTGCCTTTTTTTGCCACAGGATGAGGAGTAAATCAATGTATTTATGACAAAAAACTGATAAAACCACAAGTACAAGTAACCATATTCGGTGTTTTTTTTGATTGTAAGCATCTGTTAGTTCCAGTAACTTTACCTATGTGCCATCGTATAAAAGTATGATGCTCTTCACCCAATTTCTTATGTACCCACGATCAATCGCAACCAGTGTATTTAGTATTTTCATGCTCAGCACATTACCTTTACCTGCTTTGGCAGCCACTGCTACTGCTACAGCGACACCTAGCCCAACGATCTCAGCATCTCCATCCGCCACTACTACCGCCACACCTATAGCACAAGCTGAGGTTGTCTTTAGTGACATAACTAAAGACCACTGGGCCTACAATTCAGTACAAACAGTAGTACAGGCAAAAATAATGAACGGCTATGGAGACAGTACTTTTCGTCCCGACCAACCAATAACACGAGCAGAGACTACTAAAGTAATTGCCTTGGCTGTAGGAAAAGGTGATATCAAAAAACCAACAACAGTCACCCTACCCTTTACTGATATCACTAGAGATGATCCTTTGATTCCTTATATTCAGCACAGCTATGAAAATCGCATTATCAAGGGCTACAATGACAATACATTTCGTCCAGCAAAGCCAGTTACTAGAGCTGAGTTTCTCAAAATCTTCATGTTAGCAGCTAATAGTGTATTTAAAGATTACAATACCGGTGAAGCCTTTTTAGATGTTGGGGCAGCTCATGATTTAGCAAGTTATATTTATTCCGCTCGTGCCTTAGGTTATATCAAAGGCACCAGCAATGGTCTTTTTTATCCCAATACCCCGATTACTAGAGCAGAAGCGGCAAAAATAATTTATGCCTATGTGGCAGACAAAAAACAGCAATTCCCCGAATTATCTGAATTGGAGAAAAAAATGTTTGAAGAAATTAATAACAAACGGAAAAGTGAAGGCAAGGCTGCATTGATTATAGATAATAAACTTTCTGGCATCGCAAGGAAACAAAGTCAGGAACTCTTTGAACAATGGCATTTCCTCAGTAAACAACAAAAGAAAGAATACGAAGCTAGTCACGCGAACCAAATAGAACAAGATAAGCGCCGCCCCTGGACATCACATCGTAACGCTAGTGGACTAACTTTTGATCAATGGTTCGCTTTGGCCAGCAAAAAGTATGACATTAATTATAGTGAAGCAACCCAAAATATTGCTCATGCTTTCTTTGATAGCGCAACGCCAATAGATCGTGTGGTTGATATTATCAATAAAATGTTTGAAAAAGGCAGTGACAATAGCTTCCTTTATGCACATGCCTATAATTTATTAGGTAGCTATGTGTCATATACCCATATTGGACTTGGAGTTGTAGTGGGCGATGATCCGGAAGAAATGTATGTCACTCAAATTCTCACCAAATAGCAGTTTCATTGACACAATGCAGATCCTAGGTTAACAATTAGTCGCCTTCCTACTTTATTTACATTTATGGCTTCAACCAAGTTAAGCAAAAATGCTCGCCCGAAAACAACTAAAGCAACCCGAACTCAAGCTCAAGAAGAAGTACTACTGACGAAAGAAGGTCTTGATGCCTTGGTAATAGAGCTCAACACTTTAAAAACAGTACGCCGTAAAGAAGTAGCCCAAAGATTAAAAGAAGCGATCAGTTATGGTGATTTGTCAGAAAATGCTGAATACACGGAAGCTCGCGATGAACAAGCGTTTGTCGAAGGACGTATTTTGCAATTGGAACAACAAATCAAAAATGCCAAAATTATTTCTGGCACCAAAAAGCATGTCACTATTGTTCAAATTGGTCACAGCGTAGTACTCAAAAACCTTATCTCCAATCAAAAAGAAACTTACGTTATTGTAGGTTCCACCGAAGCAGACCCACTCAACGGTAAAATATCCAATGAATCACCCGTAGGAAAAAGCATCCTGGGTAAGGAAGTGGGTAGCAAAGTAGATGTCTTAGTACCAGAAGGTCATGCTCAATACGAGATTCTTAGTATTGAATAATTCCCTTTAAGGCGTTGGCTGAATTATTAATTTCAATCCAGGATCATCGAGATCCACAACTTGGATGTTATTGATAATAGCTTGCCGATTTAGTTCAATATTTCGCTTGCGGATAGTAGCTCTGTCCAGTAGGGGAAATGCTTGATTGGCTGATTGTACTAGTAATTGAGCTTCACTATTGAGTCGAGCTAATTGATAATTTGCTTCGACAAAAGCAGTATAATGGGTAATCACTTCAGCTGAATCGGGAGAAAGTGCTAATAATCTATTCACTTCACTCAGTGAAATGTTTAACTGACGCAGTGTGTCTTCCTTAGCCGCATTCACTTCAATTTTCTTTGCATTCAAAGTAGCCAACCATTGTTGAGCGTCATTGAGACTTTCGCTCAGCTTGTCAGAGTATTCAGCCAATGCTTGTTCACGATTATCTTTTCCTTGTAAATAAGCCCAAACATCAAATGTTAAAGTTTGCTCCAATACTCCAAGAACCTGCAATAAAGCAATTTTAGGCTCATCAGCTGTTATATCACTAGGTTCTAAAGAAAACTTTGGCTGTAATAAAGCGTTAAAACTCGCAACTCCTAGCATTGAAGCTGCTTGATTAGCTTGATCAATAGCTACATTTCTTTTCGTTTCATCGATATTTATTTCCTCTGGAGTAGTGGGGATACTGGGCCCGCTAAAAAGATAGATCAATCCCCAGATAAGCAAAAATAGGACAAAAACTCCCAAGAGGATTTTTCCCCAAGGAATGCTGCTAACAAATTCTTGCAGATTATTACTCTCGCCATCTTCGCTGCTGGACATTTGTCCATTATTACCATTGGCACTCATGGATGGCATCTCTTCTACAGATGGGTCTGTATTCTCCTGAGTAGCAGCAGTGTTCTGAGTATTATTGGGTGTATCCATAAAATTTATCCAAATAAGAGTTATTCTAACAGCAGTAAAGATGTTGTCAACATTTGCATATATGCAACTACTTTTATATAGTGCGTTCGCTTTTGAAATGCCGAGGTAGCTCAGTGGTAGAGCGAAGGACTGAAAATCCTTGCGTCGTGAGTCCAATTCTCACCCTCGGCACCAACCTGCGCTCTGCGAGCTTCGGTTGGCACGGCCAACTTGAAGGATACGAGAGTTAGGTTAAGCCAGCAATTTACGAGCAGCTGAGCCAGCGCAGTGTTAGGCTACCGAAGTCGCGATTAGCGCGCAGGTACGCCACTACCAATTAGGGCGCGTGGTGGAATGGCAGACACGCAAGACTTAAAATCTTGTTCCTGAAAAGGAGTGTGGGTTCGATCCCCACCGCGCCCACCAACAGGTATTTACGGCTTCCCAAAGGCGATATATCGACATCAAGTCAGGGTATTGACCTTGGTTGTGTTATATTTTTATTTGTACTATATTGACCTCCTTTCAAAAAATACGATATGTCATCAAATGTTGAATTGTTCCAATATTATGATGCTTCTTTTGAGGCATTCCGCAATTGCATTGATCAGATCGCTATGGGGCGCAATAATACTTCTGTAATAGAAAAAAGTAAAAATCTTGAGGCAACTTTGCACTTGATGCTTGAGGCAAAAGCTATGGATCCTGATTGGGACGCCCTGCCAGTTGAGCTTCAAGATCAATATCATCGATTATTTGCTCATTATGGCGAAGTCGGATATGTACGCTACCAAAACAATTTAGGTATGGCTCGTTGTATAGAAACCTTTAAAGGCAAAATAGTAGTAGGTCAAAAGGCAACACGCCGAGCCTTCTCTGAGATTTATGTACGCCCGGACTACCCTGAAGTTAACACAGTATTGGCTGATTTTGCTCAAAATCTATCTGATGCTGGTATTGAGACAGAAAGGGTTTTTGCTCACGAAGATATTCAACCTCAAGACTTTCAACTTCCAAGAGACCGGTTTGGAATAAATCAACCGTACGTTAAAATCCTTCCCACTGGAATTATAGGTGAATTACTACCTGATCGTCTTACGATAGCTTATTCTAAAACTGCCAACAGAATAGCAATCACTAGATAAATTAATCATTACTTAAATTTATGAATTCTTTAGATTTACCAGCATTGGCTGAAGTAGTAAGAAAAGGAACTATGGCCATGGATAACATGCCTGTCGAAGTCGCTCGTCATGAGAGACCTAAAACCATAGAGCTAAAACCTAAAGCAATTTATGACGAGATTTGTGGGGTAGTAGCTAGATTAAATCGTGATCTAGCGTCACCCGTATTCACTGTGACTCCAACAGTAGACAAAATTGATGCTGAGTTGAAATCTAGTAGAGCTGGATGGATATCAGTACATGTATATTTTGAACCAGTTGCCGGAAAGGGAAGAGAGCAAGTAGCATTCTTCCAGATTGCTACTACAAAACAACAAACGGTAGATCGTGAAACTTTAGCTCCAATTGCCGGTGCATTTCATTACGAAGGGAGTACAGGTAGCTCTCCTGAAGCTATTGAGACTCTTATTGTACAAGGAACGGAAGAAGCTATACGTAAGTTAGTGAGAACCAACGCTGACAGAACAATGCGTCCAGATCTTTATGATGTGCCTGAAATAAAGATTCCAGCTTAAGGTTTAATCCCACACTGTATCCTAATAGCAGTATCTATATAAATTACTGATTTTTATGAGCACCAGATCTCTTCATCTCAAAGTCTTAGTGGTTGATGATGATACACATATAAGAGACAGCCTTGGAATGGCACTAGAGGAGGATCATAATGCTGAGGTTATTATGGCAGCTACTCGTAAGGCTGCATTGGAAGCCTTGAGATTACACGATGCAGAATCACCTTATGGCATGGTTATCGCTGACAAGTATTTAGGCATACCTGAAGAGGACGTTGGAGACGCAATTAGGGATGCTGCCTGTGCCTGTATTCCTCCTATCCCAGTTGTAATTTTGATGAGTAGTAGTTTTACACAACAAGAAACTATAACTGGTACTACTACTGTCTATAAAGTACCAAAAATACAAACACTCCAGGTGGTAAGCGAAGTGACTGCTGCCTAAAGAGTTAACCATGGTTCAATCCCACACCGCTCCCTACAGACTAATGAGTCGATAAGAGAGTAGGAGAGCTGGCTTTTTCCTCATGCATAGTCACTTGTTTTATCAGTACCTTCCTACCATCTCTTAACTCATGGTAGATCTTGTTCTCGAATAGAAGCCTGAAGTTAAACAGCGTGTAACCACTGCCCCCGCGCTCACCAAGCGTTTATGGCTTAAGAAAGAGATGAGAGATACGTCGAAGCTCTATTAGTCATGCGCTGCTACCTCACTGAATACTTCTATGTTAAGGTGCAGAAGATAGTGAATTCTCTATGACGATCCATAAAATAACCATTGAAGATGCTACCGGGCTTCTCACGTACTTTCAAACGTTAGTTGCTGTAGATACAAAGAGAGTGGAGCGCCCTGAAGACGTGGCTAAGATTACTCTAGAAAATGAGAAAGCATGGATCAGCTCTAGGATTGATGATGAAGCTCAAAAGGAAATGTTTGTTTTGTGCCTGAAGGATGAACAGGGCAATATTGTCGCAGAAGGAGAGGTGGAAAGAAAAAAGAGATGGATTGAAAGACACATTGCAGAGATTCGTTTTGGCGTTCTACCTGGCTATGAATCTAAAGCAAAATCAATGGTTGAGCAATTGCTGAATACTGCACAACAAAATGGTTTAGAAACCTTATTCTACTTTCACCTTAAAACTCAGACTCAAGGTATTAATATAATGAAAGCGTTAGGATTTAAAGAGATTGGAACTATTGAGAAGTATTATAAGCTCAATGATAAGAAATATATTGATAGAGTCTATTTGAGTAAGAACATTCAAAAGGACGCCACTTGATTGAACCATAAATGTTCAATCCCACACCGCTCTCTACTAACTAATATATGGATATTTTTACGAATCCAAAGTAATAAAGTTGTTAACTTAACTTTATCCAGCAATTAGGTAAGATACTGAACAGAACTTTCTCCCATGCAAATACTCTTTATTGTAATCAGTAGTATCCTGGCTCTCATCTCTCCAATCATTTATGCACGAGCTATTTTGAAAGGAGAAGCAAAACCACACCGTACCACTCGCTTTGTCTTGCTTATTATCACAGCTCTTTCTACAGCATCATTACTCGCAAACAATAATACGGTAGCAGTATGGCTAGCTGGAGTATCTACTCTTCAGGCTATTATTATTTTCATACTCAGTATCAAACAGGGCATGGGAGGCTGGGCCAAATTAGATATTCTTTGTCTTGTTATCGCTTTGGTTGGTGTTGTTGCATGGCAAACTACTAACAATCCTCTTATAGGCCTATATTGCTCTATTCTCGCAGATTTTACTGGCATGGTCCCTGCCTTGATCAAGACCTATAGACTGCCTAAGACTGAAATTGCTACTTTCTTTGCGCTTGATACAGTTGCCGCCATATTTACGCTTTTAGCGACTACCATATTTAGTATGGAAAATATTGCCTATCCTATTTATATTTTTCTTATCAACTTAGTGATGTGTAGCTTGATTGTAACTCCACGTCTTAGAGGGAAATAATAGGAGCATAGACATAATCCTCTTACAATTTATTAATCAGGTTACGTGTATCCTGTATAAAATCATTTATAGCAGTATCAGGTGTTGCCCAAGAACAAGTGAGTCTGCATGTCGATCTTTCTGAGCCATTTTGCCAAACATAAAAGCCATACTCTTTTTGAAGTTCTGTAATGAGTTTGTTATTCAGAATAGGGAAAAGCTGATTTCCATTTGGAGCATTTTCAAACTCTATACCAACTTTGACTAATCCTTGATAAAGCTTTTGTGCTTTCTGATTTACTAATTTCCCTAATTCGAACCAAAGCTGGTCTTTCCCAAAGAAACGTTCAAACTGTAAAGCAATGAATCGTCCCTTAGCCATTAAGCCACCTCGTTGCTTTATATGATAGCGAAAATCTTTTTGTAATTCTGGATTTATAATTACTACAGCTTCTCCATACATACCTCCATTTTTAGTGCCCCCAATATAGAAAGCGTCTACTAATCTAGTGATATCTTTCAAAGTTATGCCATTTTTTTCATTTGCAATTGCCATAGCTAACCTAGCACCATCTAAATAAACAAGTAATCCTTTCGAACGAGCATAATTAGCGACATCCTCAAATTCAGTGAGAGAATATGTTG
Source organism: Candidatus Abawacabacteria bacterium (assembly GCA_016207805.1). Lineage (NCBI taxonomy): Bacteria > Candidatus Abawacaibacteriota > Candidatus Abawacabacteria bacterium. The sequence continues at coordinate 73,199 of JACQZO010000001.1, forward strand.
TACCAGTTTCAGTTGCTTGTGTTAGATATACAACCTTAGGCTTCACTGTATGTTCATCGTGATGTTTAGCAAATGCTTGTTCAACATGAGCTGGTGTAAGCTTCCCATTAGCAGATTCTATTGCAATAATTTTATGCCCCGTAGCCTCAATAGCTCCGCACTCATGTACGTTTATATGAGCTGAAGTTGGAGCTATTACCCCCTCATGCGACCTAAGCATGGCTGCGATAACAGTGAAATTTATTTGAGTACCATTAGGTAAAAAATACACATCAGCATTTGTAGAGCTGATCTCTTTGCGAATAAGGTTTTCAGCTTTTTGACTATAGCTATCATAACCATAACCACGCTCCTGACCATTATTATTATTCATAATATGTTCTAGGATTGCTGGATGAGCTCCTTCCGAGTAATCATCAAAAAATAAGTGCTTCATATATATTTCTTATCTTACCAGTAAGGTAAATAAAAAGCTGTTCACTGGCAAACGTATCAATTAAATAAGATTGGTGGTTCAACCCCACACCGCGTCCTACGAGCTAACAGGGAAGTAAAGTATTTGAAGAGCCCACTTCTTCCTCCTTCATAGCGACCTCTTTGATGAGCACCTTCTTCCCATCTCGCACTTCGTGATACACACACATCACGAACAAAAGCCTAAAATTGAACAGCGTGTAACTACTGCCCCCGCACCCACCACGGTTTGGCTTGTATAAAGTCTTACAGCTATTTGTTTTATTATATCCAAGACCAGCCTTCTACTAGGTGCAAACAAGCTACTCGAAGTCTGGAATAAAATCATTTGCTAATACCTCACCGAACTTCTTTACAATTCGGCAAGACCAGGAATGAACATGGTCACGTAATATATGTTCTTTTGCTCTAAATATTGAGGTTAACCTCTTTTTATCTGCTAAAGACCCGTATCGATCACGATCAGCATGAATCATTACAGTAATAGTCCCTCGAGGCTCAAGACTTGGTAGATAAGGATATGCTCTTATTTGCACTCCACAAATTGCTACTGCTCTTCTCACCATATGAGGGTTGCAAACTTGCACTCGTAATGCTAAAGCTGCACCTTGGCTGTATCCACTCAGCACAAAGTGAAAATCTCTACGAGAAATGGTTTCGCACAATACAGCTAAATACCGTTCTGCACTTTGTATTTGATCAAGATCATAAGGTACAGGATCACGATCTAAATAATCTAAGTCCATTAATACCCGCGCCCAAGACCGCAAACCTTTTGAGGTGACAAGAGGTCCCGTGATGCCAATTACACTGGAACGAGTAACACTTTGTAGCTCAGCCACTTTTCTGGTTGTATCCTCCTGATGAACTAATGCACCATCTACAAACAACACATATGGTGGTGGGCAGAGATCTAAGACTCTATTTATCTCTGAATGGTTAAAGGTCTCTCCTTTTCCCGTTATCAATTGCTGCTCTGCACTAACACCAGACATACAATGAGAAATTAGAAGAAGCTATTATATAGTACTTTTATAAATACGCCACTAAAGTAGGGGACTAATTAACTCTCTCTTCCCTCATCGCCACTTCTTTAATGAGCACTTTCCTCCCATCACGCACTTCGTAATAGACGCTCTTCACAAACAGAACCCTAAAATTAAACAGCGTGTAACCACTGCCCCCGCGCCCACCACGACTTTACACCGTTGGTAAAATAAGAGCGTTATCTTCTATTCTTAGAGATACTTACGCAAAGGATATAGTAAAGCAGATAGAATGGGGCCCTACCATCCGGTATGGACATAAGTGATCAAACTTAATCTACCTACACCTTCCTATGCATATCAGATGAAATCTTTGATTTTATTGTCGGCCCATGAATGCTTCCATTTGAGCCTTACTAATAGCTTTTTCTGCATGAACTCGATCAATGGTTTTTACTAAGTAGCCTTTTGCTATGAGTATCGATACTACATGACTTGGTTCGCCCTGCGATAACTCGGGATGGTAAGACTCAGCGTATGTCATAGCATTATACGTTATATCCGCATCTGACATACCATCAGGCCTATAATTTGGAACTGCTAATGCGGCCATAAAAGCCTCCACAGAATACTTTTCGTTGCTGGCCTCGGTAGGATTTGGAGGTATACCCACTTGAATCTTGGTTTTCATGTAATTCTCAATCCATTGAGTTTGTTTGACCGTATCCGTTAGTTTTATTTCTTGTAAAGCATCTATCTCAGCGTTTATCTTGTCGTTTTTCTCATTACGTTCGTCAAAGGGTAATGTCTCATCATACAATTGACGCTCCAATAGTGAGATTTCTCTGTCGATCAAAGTTTTTAACTGTGCGCTAATAGCCTCGGCGGGTGTTTCACGAGCATTAGTGACCGCGTGCATCATCGAACGAATGGCATCTGATGCATGGGCATGACGAGCGGCATTACCATTTGATTCCACACTACCCGTGGATAATCCTTTTGGTCTAGGTCCTGTTGCTTGTACATCGCTATTTGTTTTCTCCATATTAATTTTTATTAACTCTTCTCATTGTATAACACTTTCGCACAGTCAGCTACTGGAAATGATACCTCTGAGGTTAAATATAACCGACGACGTATAATTATGTTGTAAGCAAGTTTTGAAGATTTTCCTTTATAGCCACCTCTTTGATCAAGACTTTGTGACTATCTCTGATGGTGTGATAAACCTGATTTACGAACACAAGCTTGAAATTGAACAGCGTGTAACCACTGCCCCCGCTATCAAATTAATTGCTTTTTAAAATACCTATCTGTTATAATAAAGATGGTCGCGTGGAAACTCGCGCCCATCAAAAGTGGATCTCAGACAGAGTCTTGAGGTCTTTTTTTGTTGGAAAGACTTTAAGCCCATGTCCAACAATGCCTTTAGGACCCTTTAGTAACTTAGGCAAACTCAGTTCTTGAAAACGCCAATATTCAGTCGGTAGCTTATCGTATTGGAAAACATGAAAAATGGGGTAGCAAAACAGATCTGCAATCTGAATACCGATAGTCTTATCAGAAGTAGCATACAGTAGCCTTTCTACTATTCGAGGACATTGAATAGTATACGGTCCTCCGCTCCAGCGAATGGAATGGTGAATACCATCCAAATCATCACCAATAAATGATTTCTGTACTTGCCCTTCTCGAGGATCAATAATACACATGCCTAAGGCTTTTTCTTGCTGTAAGAAAAGCTGAAATCTTTCGAGCAAGAATATATAAGCAGCATTATAGGGCTTTTGATTAGGATATTGTTCCCAATAGGTCTCCTTTTCAATCACGACAGAAATGAGATGAATAGGCACACTTTTCAAAAAGGCTGCTACGTCTGCTTCTAATCTGTCATAGGCTTCACGATTAAAAAGTTTCAAGGGTGATCCTTCCTTTCTATCAGGGTTAGCATACCTGAGAAAATTAGATTTCACTTCTATATCCTCATTCTGATAGTACTTTTTCTTTAACCTACGGAATTCGGTTTCGATGTTGAGCCGATCATCTTCATGAATAATACAACCAGTGAGCACTAAGAATTTACTAGCTCCTTCAGCCATATTATGCGCAGTATTACCTGATTCATCAATGTACATGAGATACATACTTTCTATTGCAAAAACTACCGAAACTTTACCATAAAATGGATGTAGTCAATACTCACCATCAAGTTCAATCCCACACCGCGTCCTACTAGCTAACATGCCACTGAAGTAGGTGCAGAGCCCGCTTTCTCTTCCTGCATTGCCACTTCTTTTATCAAGATACGTTTGCCATCCCGAACCTCGTGATACACGTTTGTGGCAAATGAAACCCTGAAGTTAAACAGCGTGTAACCACTGCCCCCGCGCTCACCAAGCGTTTAGCGGCTTACTAGAGATGAAAGGTCCTTATTTAAGGAGCGGCTGGTTAAATTAAACAATAGGTTGGAGAAAATAATATTGAGAGAGTTAATTTGAAGAGGTTGTGAGAATGTTCATGCTCATATCTAAAGATAAATTGTTTCAAATAGAGGTTTCGGTATTTCTTTGACACTCCATGGTGAAT